>JAJYHJ010000088.1 GCA_021784785.1 Actinomycetes bacterium
AAGAACTACTGCACCTAGTATCAGGACAACCAGTGAGGAACTAAAGTGTTTTGGAAGTCTCATAGACGTCGATGTCTCCTTTGGTTATCTTGGCTTTCGAGGTCAAATCAGTCAACGTTCAAAGTGAAAATAGAGTGAACTCCATTTATCAGTATCTGATTACCTTGTACAACTACTTCTCCTACACCAGCGTTTGGGTGAAGACCACTTAGTACCTCTCGAGTTAGAACAGATCCGTCTAAGGCGTTTATTTTATAGAGTATAACTTGTTGGGTAGATAGTGCCCCAGTTGTTGATGCCAAGCAAGCTAACAAAGCAATGGCAGGCTGTAATAGCCTTTACTAGCGAGATGATGGAGAGGTTTGCTTAGATGTGAGCGTTTCTAGTCGGTAAGAGCCACGGTGAGACGACACTGTACATTAAGTATTCAAGTGAGTTGAGAAAGAGATCGTAAACTGCATAAAATTAATCGATTCACCCTATTGCGGATAAGAAGAACACGAACGGCTTCACCTAGTAGAATTCGTATATAGACCAAATAGCCGGCGCAGAGGATCTTAGTTGATCGAACGCCTCTTGAACACTGCGACTTTATCTAAAGGGTTGTCTACGAGATCACTGTAGGGTGCGAAGATGAGACTCATTTGTGGAGCTTTATAATGGTGTCCGTCAAAGACCTCAAGAAAGCGGCACGGACATCACCGACGATCAGACATTCTAATTCTTAAGGTCTATCCATTGGCGATCGAGGTTGGCCACGGTCGGGCAACCAAGAAGAACCAGTGTCCGTTCAATGTCCCTTCGGAAAATGTCTAAAATCCGCGCCACTCCAGCAGCGCCAGCTGCCTCCAGTCCATAGAGATACGGACGGCCGATCAATACGGCATTGGCTCCAGCAGCGAGCGCTTTGACAACGTCGCTACCGCGTCGCACCCCACCATCGACCAGCACCGTGGTAGCGGATCCGACCGCTTCCGCTATCTCGGGAAGAACGGACATTGTTGCCGGTGCGCCATCGAGCTGGCGGCCGCCGTGATTGGATACGATCACTCCGTTGCACCCGGAATCGATAGCGCTACGGGCATCGGCAACGGAAAGCACTCCTTTGACGAGCAACGGGCCCGTCCACCGGTCGCGGATCTCTCTAATGTCTTTCCATGTAAACGGGGAGCCGCCGGCAGCTACTAAACCAACGGTTGGACCTGACGGACGCGGACTTCTACGAGCAGCTAGGGTTGCCGTAGCCATACGTGCTGCCCAGGTCGGGCGCCCAGCCACCTGCAGGGCCAGTGTGGCGGCAGACCGGATGCCGACCTGACTTCCGACTAAGATACCGTTTCGGCCGTCACGTTCACGATTGCCTAGAACGGGAGTATCTAGGGTGACGACTAAAGCAGTGTAGCCACTTGTAGCCACTCGGTCGACTAGCCCTTCCCAGTCGCTACGCCCTTTTGGAGAGTAGAGCTGGAACCACATCGGTGTACTGGAAGTATCCACTGCATTAGCCATCGCCTCTGGAGAGATGCCAGCCACCGCACTAAGAACCGAGGCCACACCCCGCGACGCTGCCGCTTGAGCTACGCCTTTGGGTCCGTCGGGGTGCATGACGTTGACCAGACCGCAGGGAGCTAGGATAACCGGCAGGGTGAGCGTCCTGCCGAAGAGTTCGATGGAGAGATTCGGCTCGGTGATCCGGACACCCATGCGAGGAATAAGTCCGATTCGTCGGAATGCAGTAATGTTCTCGGTCATGGTGATCTCGTCGTCAGCTCCACCATCGACGTAGTCGAAAAGAGCCCGTGGCACCGATCGTGCCGCGAACTTACGAGCATCCTCAACACTAGCTATACGAGATGGATTTATCGACACAAGTACCTCCTTGAGTAGAATCGTTCGAAACCATATCGGGTTTCACCGCTACTACCCAGGTCGGGACGACCCTTGGGTTGTATCGTCCCAATCCGGAGCGAACGAACTTATAGCGGCAGATAGAGACGCATAGATGTCCTTCATTTTGATAACGAGATATCTCTGGCCCAAGTCTACCAAAATGTGTGGCATCACAGTAGATGGCCTTTCCCCTGTGAACTCAGATAGAAGACTTCGTTGTATCTAATGATCACTTGGTTTAGCCGACATCTAGTGAGTCTCACAGATCTCTTCTGATCTTTACCACCTTGCTCATCTAACACGCATACCCATCGGGCGTCGGAGTTCCAAAGTCGTAGTGAATAACCACTGACAAGTTGTGCTACGATAAACCATTGGGCAAAATCGCCTCAATGAGATGGGGACCTGATTCAGAATATGCCCTACGGAGATGTAAAGCCAACTCCTCAGGTGTGTTCACTGAAACTGCATCAACGCCGAAGCCGTTCGCTATCGATACAAAATCAAGCATTGGCGGAAATAGTTCAAACATTGAACTCGATCGACGTCCTATGGCGCCGTCGACTCGATCGAGTTCAAACTTGAGGATCGCGTAGCTCTGGTTGTTCAACAGGACTGTCGTCACATTTAGGTTCTCTCTCGCCTGGGTCCACAATGACTGTATAGTGTATAGAGCCGAGCCGTCAGCCTGGAGGCAGAGTATGTTTTGATCTGGTGCTGCCACTGCCGCTCCTGTTGCCACTGGTAATCCCTGACCTATTGATCCCCCAGTTAAACACATCCATGTATGCGGCGGAGCTCCTTGGGTTGAACCCGGAGCAGACAGACTGCCGGTGTTGCCTTCGTCGGAGACGATCGTCCCTTCCGGAAGGGTAGCGCCGATCACAGCGGCCACCATGGTGGCGGTTAGGGGTCCAGTAGGCATCTCTGGCCTGGCAAAAGGTTGTAGGGTCGGAATAGTCTTTGACATCCCGAGGTATTCTACGAGTGCGCTCAGGGTGCCCGAGGCGTCTTCCGACGGGCCTGCAAGGATCTGAACATCACACTCAGGAGGTCTGAAGAGACTCGGACTGTTCGGATAAGCAAAAAAGGATACTGGGTCAGAGGTCCCAACCAGGACCAGGTGTTTGCAACCAGCCAGCTGTGCTCGTGCAAACTCTCCGACATATGACAATCGGTCTATCGGTACGATCCCAGCTCCACGGTCCATTACCGCCGGGAAGGTTTCGCATAACAACTTTGCGCCATAGCTGTTCACGATCCTACTCGCTGCAAGCAGTCCTTGCTCGGTCAATGCCGATCCACCGAGTAAAAAGGTGGTTGGCTCAGATGATTTGAGCATGTTAGCGACGATGTCGAAGATGAAACCCGTGGTCCCGTCGCTCGTGCGATCGGCAGCTAGTCCGATCTTTTTCTTTAGTTCGTCAAGACCGTCCGTTCCCACACCGTCGCTCCATGAGTAGTCGGCTGGAACAATTAAGGTGGAAACTCCCTGGGGAGCCGCGACGGAACCTCGATAGGCATCGATAGTGTCCGATACTATTGAGCCGAGTCCGCCTACCGTTGTAACCAATTTAGAAACACTTCCTGCAACTGCTTCAATGTCAGAAGCAAGTGGTGGATCAAAGTTACGGTGATAGCTGGCATGGTCACCAACTATATTTACTACTGGAGTCCGAGCCCGTTTTGCGTTATGTAGGTTAGCCAGTCCGTTGCCGAGTCCCGGTCCTAGATGAAGCAGGGTCGCAGCAGGTCTCTTTGCGATCCGCCCATAACCATCCGCCGCTCCGGTGGCAACACCTTCGAATAACGTGAGCACACCGCGCATCTCAGTTACAGAGTCCAACGCCGCTACGAAATGTATCTCAGAAGTTCCCGGATTGGTAAAGCAAACATCCACTCCGAGTTCAACCAGTACGCGGAGAACCGCTTGTGCACCGTTCATCAGAGTACTTTTCCAGGATTCAGGATCCCTTTGGGGTCAAATGCCTGTTTGATCCGTCTCATCAGCTCGAGCTTATTTGAATCCTCAAGTTGGCTCAGGTATTTACGCTTCTCGCTGCCGATACCGTGCTCGGCTGAGATTGATCCACCAAGTGCCAGTCCGAGGTGCAGCAGCTCCATTACCGCTTTGTCACGCAACTCCGGATCTGGTTGATAGATGGAGAAGTGCACGTTTCCATCCCCGACGTGTCCCACACCCGAGATAAATGTGGAACTGACTTCGGCGATCCTTTGCGCTTCGCGAAGGTACCTCGGAATCTCTGAACGTGGGATTACGACATCGACGATATCATTTGCACCATGCTCTTTACTAACCCAAAATGCGGCTTCGCGGGCTTCAAGGAGCTTGGCCGCGGGGGCCTCTGGTAGGAGGTACACTTCAAGGGCTCCACAAGAAAAAAGCAGCTGCGACAGAGATGAAGTTCCAGCCTCTAGCGTTTGGGGATCCATCTCCTCCAATATGATGAACAGGTAGGCTGTGGCAGACTCTGCAATCTTCGGTGAGATCCCAAGATTAAGGCCGACTTTGGCACTCATAGCGGACAAGCCAAGCGTGTCAATGTATTCAAGTACAAGCGGAGTCGTTCCGTTCGCGAGAATCGCTGGGATAGATCCGGAGATCTCCTCTATATGGAGAAATGGCACAAGCATGGTCGTGGAGTACTTTGGTCTTGGGTATACCCTGACGGTCACCTCGGTCACGAGGGCTAGAGTACCTTCTGAGCCGATTACTAGTTGAGTCAGGTCGTAGCCAGAACTGGACTTTACGTACTTCCCGCCACTACGAATAACCTCGCCAGTAGCTAGGACGAACTCAAGCCCGAGCACCTGGTGCCGCGTTACTCCGTATTTTACCGCCCTCATTCCTCCCGCATTGGTAGCGACATTGCCTCCAAGACTGCCAGATAGTTCTCCCGGGAACACAGGGTAAACCAGTCCACGGCCCTTTAGAGCTTGATCAAGCGTTTCAAGCGTAACCCCAGGTTCAACCACCGCTACGTTATTTACCTCATCAATCTCCAAGATCTTCGCCATCTTTTCGAAAGAGACAACGACAGCGGACTCTTGCGGGACTGCCCCGCCACTTAGGCCGGTGCCAGAACCGCGGGCAGTTATCGGCACGGATAGTTCGTCGGCGAGGCGCACCACCGCTATGACGTCGGCGGTCGACTCTACAAAGACGACCACTTTCGGTAATTGAGGAGTTGCAGTCAGCGCCTCGTCGTGGGAGTAAGCCTCACTCATAGCATCACCACTTCGGACTTTGCCTTCACCTAGCAACAGGCTCAGTCGACTGATCAATTCATTTGTAGAGGCACTAACTGTCATAGATATAACATGAAGGTTAGGCGCTGACACTACCAAAGTCAACACCCTCAGATTTACCATATTTGAGACCCATTAGCACGCTCAAGGCGTATTGGCATCACTTGGCGTTTGGTTTACCGCAGCGTTTCGAACTCAGCGCATTATTGAAACCAACGTAATCTGTTCGTCTAGATTTAGGACGTGATCCCCTCGAAGCAAACAGATCGGGTCCCCATGCGCAACCAATCCAGTAGATACCCCGTTCTTACCGACTGGAGCAAGCAAAGATCAGTACGCAACGCAACTTTTCTGACACCGAAGAGTCATCAAAAATTCAAGCGCATGCCGCCAGTCGTTGGACGACACGATCTCTAACGCGCTAGCTGAATCATACACGTCCTGCCGAAACATTTCATGCGCTCCAAATCGCGGATCCTCGACTGTGTCCTCGGCGAATATGACCGCTATTCGAGCATGGTGTCCGCCCTTTTTCGGTCGCAACACTCTGCCCATTCGCTGGATCATCTGTCGTTTAGAGTTGCTAGCCGCCAGTACTACCGCGAAGTCCGCGTCAGGAAAATCGATTCCCTCGTCGAGTATTCGCGGCGCGACAATTGCTTGAACCTCTCCAGAAGCGAACTTCCTTAAATAAAAGCTTCGCACCTCCTTGTCGGTACCAGAATGTATCGCACACGCATTAATCCCCATCTCCTTCAGGACAGTTGTTGCCCTTTGCGCCACCTCAATCGACTGAGTAAAAATAACTGTGCCACTTGACGAGCAGATCTCCGGTCCTAAGAACACTAAAGCGTCTAGCTTCCCAGAGACAAACTCGAGAAAGCGCCTTCGTTGCCTCATTGCAGAAAGCAGTAATCTTGCGATATCCTCGATACGTGCGCTGATATGGCGATACTTGCCCGAAGCTGCATCTAGCAGTGTCCCGATAAGGGCTTGGTAGTCCGCAAAATCCTGTCTAAGCAGCCGACGAAAACTACCAAACAAGACCGCGATCTCGTCACTTCGCGAACGGTATTCATCCAGCTCTGCGCCGGACAAGCTTACGCCGACAAAGACCACCCCAAAGTCGGCAATAACGGCGTCAAGACGTGCTCGTTCATAGTCCAAAGAGTAGCAGACCCCATCGAAGTAAGGGAGAAGGATCTTTTGGTGTCTGTTATCATCACGTCGATAAGTAGCACTTAGTCCGAGTCGGCCAGAAAACTCCGAAGCAAGGGCGTGCGAGTTCAAACTTGAAGCGAAACGGTGACACTCGTCTACAACTATGAGGCCATCACTGGATCCCATTGCGTCGATACCGCTACCACGAACGCTATTGACTACCGATATCAATACATCCACTGAATCAAGGTTCGAGTGGTACCCGCCACCCCGTCGGCCGACTCTCGTCTGATTCGGGAGAAACCTGCGTATTCGTGCAAGCCACTGCGTTTGAAGCTCGATAGTCGGTACGACAATGTGCACTTTCGTACCGTCTTCAAGTGCCTCAAGCATCGCTAGCATCCCCACCATGGTTTTGCCTGATCCAGTAACTGCCTCGACGATACCGCGCCTACCGTTTCTCTTCCACGCGTCGAGTGCTTCAAGCTGCCATCTATATGGAGCGGGAAGCATCTCTCTCGCCGCGACAAGATCAGTTCGCCGTTTCTCCAGTGAACGAGCAAGAGTATCAGACATTGGTGGATCAGAGCAGCTCATGGATCCGGCATTATCCGCCAACGACCAGCGTCGCCCGTCAAACTGATCTCTTTTAAATCGGTAATGCCCCGCAAAAAGTGTTCTCTCAATCACCTCCAACAACTCAGGATCGCCAGAATTTTCCCCGTAGAGCTCATTGAAGACCTCCGCAACGCTCATGCTCCCCTTTGTCTGAAGTATCGCAGCGATTCGGTCAGAGAGCACTACCGCCCCTAAGAAGATGAAGTGTCGTCGTCGCTGGGTTCCACAACGTCGCGATCGTCACCATAGTCAATTTCTATAGCCATAACCGTGGTGTCTGGACGGTACTCTGGGTCAAGACGTATGAGATCCCACTCGTTGATCCAGGCCCTAACGTACTGACGCATTCTATTTGAAGGAAGGCGTTCCAGTCCAGTGATTTCAGGAGGACTCCAGTCAAAAGCTTCAGCATGAATGCGCCGAATAGCCTCATAAGTAAGGTCAAGTTCGGTGTTATCGGGGGTGAGCAAAGAGACCTGATCGTTCGCGAGAATCTTCATACCCAGTCGAGCTTCGTCTGCTAGGCGGGTGTATTCGATTCTCTCTTTTGCTAGTAGTTTTTCAGGTAGTTTGGTGTAGTCGCCTTTCCCGAAAAGCACTTCGCCTTCAAAGTCGTCGACCGTGGTAAGGACGGAAACAAGCGGAGCAGCTGGGTCAACACTCGAACCCTCCATCCACTTTTTGACCTCGGCGTATGACTTGGCACGTTGAAGCAGCGAGTAACGGCCGATCAACTCCACTTCGTCGAGAAGTATCACCCAACCTGAGTATCCCGCTGCACGAATCAGGCGCGAAACAAAAACAAACCTATCGCGAGACAGTTCCAGTTCCTTGGTTGCCTTTAGGGTGTAGTCCTCAAGCCATCCTGCTTCGTGTAAGCGTTTCCTCATCTCCGGAATTGGGAACGGTTCGCCTGACCAAAACTGAGTAACCTTGTCGGCAAACTCCTCGTCTCCAGAGTAGTACTCGAAAAGTCGCAGAGAGGCACCAAGCCTGTGATCGAGCGATCCACCAGCCGTATGAAGCCATCGATAAAACTCAGAGTAGGACTCAGAGTTAAAGTCCAGCGCAGTAGCGATCTCATCGATAGCTGACCCTGGACGACCGGGAACCTTTGCATCTGCAATAGCTGCACGAAAAACTGTCGAAGGATTGTGCAGTGGAGTTTCCTTTGAGATCACCACCTTTGAAACTACGAAATTCTCGGATCTTGCAAGTTGTGCAAGGTATTCAAGAAGATGACTTTTGCCAGAGCCAAAGCCGCCACCGATCAACATTCCGCCTGGTGCATAGTTACGGTCCTTATCCAAGGCAGTAAAAAGCAACGAGTTGAATCGTTCGACTATCTGAGTTTGCGTGGTGCCAAGCGCTAGCACGCTCTCACTGTTTGGAACCCCTGAACGCAAAGCCTCGAGAGCCCGCCGTGCCGTAAGTGGCTCCCCATTCATGGAACTTTGAGACAACAACTTTACACCTCCGCCTGGGGTAGTCGAATTAGAATCTTCTCCGACAGGTCAGTTTCGGCTCCAAGTCTCACGAGCGCAGCGTACGGATTATCTCGGTGACGATCGCGGACTTCATCAAAGATTCGCAACTTCAGGGCCTGGTAAGCACCGACCCCTCGAGAGGGGTCGCTAAGGAAGTCCGGAGCAGCTAACACCAAAGTTGCGGTATTAGAGAACTCGTCTGTGTTGTCAACAAGTTGACGAAACGACTCATACGCGTCCATAACCGCATTTCGTGAGTAAAATACTTCGGCTGCGTCACGGTTCTCCGTGGTTCTCATCTTGGCAAACTGGCGAATGTCGAACAACAGGAGCAAGCCAGCGTAGTTGCCGAGAACTAACCATCGCGCCAGGGAGAAAAGCATCTGTCGTGCATTGTGACGGGCAATCTTTCTAAAAATCCGAGCATTCTTGAGCAGCGAAATCTGTCTAAGGTTGCCCGTTAGCCAAGCATAGATCGAATCACGTTCAGCATCACTCACCTGTCCCGTTTGTAACTCATACTGACACAATCGCAGCATCGCAATACGGAACTCTTGTACCATAGCGTAGTCTTTAAAGATCATCTTTTGTAGCTGTCGGTTAATGTCCCGTTTTAATTCCTTATCGTCTACGGCATAGTGAAATGCGAGCGCTGCAACCGATAGCCGATCCGAGTCGTTAGGTACCGGATATCCGGCCGCTGCAGCAGCCTCGCGGGCCCGGCAGTTAGCAAGTACACCCCAATCCACCTGGTTCGCGACTGAAAAAAAGATCTGTTCGATCATCTGCACTTTGGACACTGCCGCATCGACGTGGGCAACCAGGTAACCATCTCCAACCGCCTGTTTAGAAAGTCCGTCGAAAAATCTATCTCCCTCCTCCTTGTCACCTACGCAGAACTTGATAGTCGCACCCCCGTTACGCACGTAAGAACTCAAGTACTCAGTCTCAAAAAAGCTCCTATAGTCATCGGCAGAGATCATGAGATAGCCTCGAAGGCGATGCCAGCATAAAGCTTGACCTGCCCCCCTTTTGCCACAGTCTCCATTGTTCCCGAGCTTCTCGTCATAGCACTTGCGGGCAACTTGAGTTTACGTCCGTCACGGGTTAGCGTGATTCCACTTTGATCCAGTAGATAGACATCACGCACAAATTCAGACTTCGAGTAACTGCGGGAGGAGGGAAGAATTGTGAGGACGCGGTATATCTCTTGAAGTTTTACCACAGCTTCGCTCCGCCGCTTTTTCTCGGCGACCACTAGGTCGTAAGCGAATACGAGCGCCTCGATGAAGGCTTCCGCCCGAAACTTAACCTGTCTCTGTGAAAGATCTTTTAGCTTCCTTATCAAGTAACTCGGCCTTATACCCCTTTCCTTCTTCTTGTCAAGTAGCACGGCCGAATCAGACGGGGAAAGCTGCACGATCGTCGGATAGCATAGAATCCTGCCGTCAGATTCGATCATAGGGAAACCTTCATCTGCAGCGAGTTCTAAGAGCTCTTTTTGGTACGAACCGGACGCGATCCAGTCGGAGGTATCAAAATCGCAAAGACTCTGGACTTCAGCGATGATGTTATGAGCTGTACCGACGAGTACCGCAAGATCCTCCACTGCTAGAGACAGGTCCCGCATAGACCCAGTCTGCGCGGAACGCTTGGCTTTCCTTACCCTGGAGTTCGCAGCAGTTACGTTGCGAGCAACGTTATCGATCTCGCGTTCGATAGCTGCAAGTCGCGACTCGAAAGAAGTGCGTGTATTTTGGTATTCGGTCAAAGTTTCCGGGCCTCCTGGTTGCAAGTTGTGTGTCTGACCCCACGATAAACAGAGTTCAAAGTTACCGCGATCATTTGACGCACAACCAAATTCTAATGAAAGTTCTAGGGTCAGGTGCAAGAAGCTATCAGAAGTTGAAGTTTGGTTCGTTTCGACATGCTCTCTCGACATCGCGTCAACGATTCTTCTAACTACCGCGGCTCTACGAAAAACGACTACTGCCTGTATCCTCTGAACTCAAATCATACAGGTCGATCTGACGACTCCGGTACATTGACTCTAGCCGAGCGAAACTTTCAACATAATTCGTTAGCAAGTGAATCCAACAACGGGCTCACAAATCACAAGACCTACACTTTACGTCTAGAGATCTCACTACGCCGACTGGCCCTTGCTCTTGTAACTTCCAAGATCTTTGCACCTTCAATGTCCTTCTCCGCAACAATAAAGACCTGGTTCCTGCTCTTTGGGAGGACTAACGACGCTTGCAGGACTCCTCATCTACTGACCGTGTGTTTACTCGCCGCCCACATTTACAACGTTGTCATAGGGCTTCG
>JAJYHJ010000017.1 GCA_021784785.1 Actinomycetes bacterium
CGATACTGGCCGTGCTTGGAGAGGCGAGAACGACTCTCAGACGAGTGAGAATGAAGCCCAAGGGAAGAACCTTGAGAACGGTGCATCTGGTGAGTAGACTCACTATTTATCATTCAGATGCAACGGTATCGTTTGCCTTCAGTGTGAGAACTTGAGTGGCTGGGTCGTGTGGCCGCGGGAAGCTTCAAGTGTGTCAGCTCCCACCGACACAAGACCGTGACGGGCCGACAGGGGGCAAGAAGGTCCTGGTCGGTGCCGCATGGGGTTGTGTACCTAAGGTTGTGCAAAAGTCTGCGTCAATGAGAGACTACCAATCTGACAGCTAGGGTTTTCGCCTGATATTAGCGTTAGCTATCATAGTGAGTTGGCTAATAGTTCGGAGTGGTTGCGCTTTGATTAGTTGTTGTGGGTGCGCCTATATCCGTCAGATTGGTACCGGAACAGTTCTTGCACTCTAACTGTGTGAGGGCGGCCTTGTTCTAATTCAGTTGAAGCTTTGGAGTTCAATATTGCTTTTGCCTTGGCGATTTGTTGTAAAGCCTTCTCTCGATCGATTGGTGATCGGTAGCTTTGGTAGTATGCGCTTTTGGTGGATATCTCTTCGGGAAATAACGTCTCTATAAGTTCCATAATGAGATTATGGAGCAAGGGAGTTACAAACCACATAACCTAGGGAGCGGCGGTCCGTTCGCATGTCGCTTGCTCTCTTTAGAGGTTGGCGTGAGATTAGAAAGAAACGCTCTTTAGATTAATTAATTGCAACTGACCTAGATGTTGCGTCGGCCAACGAGTTGGTTGGATCTGCTCTCATTAGATTTAGACAGCCTCTGTAGGCTCAGTTGAAGTCTGTCTGGCTGCGCATAGCAATTTGTTGTACAGCTTCAAGCCTCGGTACAACGGCAGTCTTTTTACCGCCAGGATGCACCTCCTTACCATAAGCCTCATCGACAAGTCTTCCGACCTCTGCTCCGTCGATAGTCTCCTTCTCCAAAAGCGCATTAGCTACTGCTTCGAGCCCCGCCTTATGTTCAACCATGAGGTCTGTGGCTCGTTGCTCTTGTTCTCTTAGAATACGTTCGACCTCTTCGTCGACGACTCGTTGAGTGTCTTCAGAGTAGTCTCTGGAATGCATGAGATTTTCCCCTAAGAACACCATGCCTTGCGATCCCCACGCCATGGGTCCAATTCGGTCACTCATACCCCACTCGCGTACCATTTTTCTTGCGAGTTCTGTATTGCCAACAAGGTCGTTGGAAGCGCCAGTAGAGAGATCACCGTAGACCAGCATCTCAGCTACTCGGCCTCCCATTCTCACCACTAAGGAGTCTTCGATGTACTCTTTGGGATAGATATGTCTCTCTTCCATTGGAAGCTGTTGAGTTACTCCTAACGCCATTCCCGTGGGAAGAATCGTTACCTTGTGCACTGGGTCTGCATACTTAAGCACGTAAGCCAGTAGTGCGTGACCGCCCTCGTGATAGGCGACTCTTTCCTTCTCTTCGTCTGAAAGTACCATAGAGTCGCGACGTTGTCCCATAAGGACGCGGTCCCGTGCGTCCTCAAAGTCAGCCATGGCGATCTCTTCTGAGCCCCTTCGTACTGCGTGCAATGCGGCTTCATTAACTAAGTTTGCGAGGTCGGCACCACTCATTCCCGGAGTACCTCGAGCGATGACCGCTAGATCGACGTCGCTTGACAGCCTCTTTCCTTTGCAATGAACCTTTAGAATAGGTAAGCGTTCTTCCAGGTCAGGCAAGGGCACGACGATCTGGCGATCGAAACGGCCAGGTCGCAAGAGCGCCTCGTCTAAGATGTCTGGTCTGTTGGTGGCGGCCATAATTACGACACCTTCTGCAGGGTCGAAACCGTCCATCTCTGAAAGCATCTGATTTAAGGTTTGTTCTCTTTCGTCATGCCCACCCCCGAGGCCAGCACCACGTTTTCTGCCTATCGAGTCGATCTCGTCGATAAAGATAATTGCGGGAGCTTGCTTTCGAGCTGTCTGGAACAAGTCTCGTACTCGACTTGCGCCCACGCCTACGAACATCTCCATGAAGTCAGATCCGCTAACGGATAAAAAGGGGACTCCTGCCTCGCCTGCAACTGCTCGTGCAAGTAACGTCTTTCCTGTTCCTGGGGGTCCAACAAGTAGAATGCCTTTGGGAGTTCGGGCTCCTATAGCCGTGAATCTCATCGGTGACTTGAGGAAATCCACGACCTCCTTGATTTCAGATTTGACTCCGTTGTAACCAGCGACGTCGTCGAAGGTCGTCCGCGGTCGCTCTGCGGAGTATAGCTTTGCCTTTGACCGGCCGATCGACATGATTCCGGACATCTGGCCTTGTGCTCGCCTATTGAACCAGATAATTATTCCTAAAAAGAGCAAGAATGGTAGTGCATAGGAAAGTAAAGAGTCCAAAAGGTTTGATGAGGAGTTCGAGAAACTCAAGTTGACGTTGTTTTTTTGGAGCTGAGCGACTTCGGTACTGATCTCTGGCAATGGTCCGTTTACGGTAAATGCGGTTCCATTTTTTAGTGTACCTGTAATTATTCCTGTCGTGTTGTCGATGACTGCCGAGGCTATCTGGTTGCTCGATACATCTTTTACAAAGGTGTTGTAGCTAAGTGGTTGGCTAGTTGTACGCGTAGACACCGAGGAGTAGAGGAAGAATATTCCTGCTACGATAAAGATACCGATGGCTATCCATCTCCAGCCTTGGTCTGCAGAAGGACGGGGCTTTTGACTATTTGTTGACCTCATGTCGTTGAAGTTGCGACTCATACTTATAGATGTTAAGCGCTTTTAGGCGATAACAGGTGCTTTTAGACGCTCTCTAAGAATACTCAAAGCCTCAAATTATCTTTCTTTTACATGTAAGTGGGGGAGTTGATCCTAGTAGGGTAAGGTTTTCCTATGCAAGAGCCTCCTTCTTACTCCTCCCCTAAGAAAAAATCTTTTCCTTTCTGGCTTCCTCTTATATCCCTACCTTTAGGACTTTTGGTAGCATCTTTAGCAGCGAGTATCGTTGCTCTGGTTCAAGGTCAAAGTACGACTCACCTTGTCGTGAATGCACCTATACTTGCGGCCGATGAGGTAGGCCTTTGGATTGTATTTCTCGGAGCACTAGTTATCGGCGTACGCAGATACGGCTCTGGTTCTTTCATTCAAGACTATGGCTTCAAGGTTAAGTTGTGGCCCGATGTTCCCTTCGGGCTGGCGATTGGCGCGTTCTGTCAGTTGGTGGTGCTGCCGGTTCTGTACCTCCCCTTTGAGGCCGGCAATCCTTCTTTTGCGAAGGCGCTTTCACAACCTGCGAAGACCTTAGTGGGCTCTGGAAAATCGGGTGGAGAAGCTCTTGTCTTTGCAATCATCGTCGTTGGTGCTCCAATTATGGAAGAGCTGTTTTTCCGAGGACTTACCTTGAGGTCTTTGGAGGCGTTGTCGGCGAAGTTGGCTTCACGAATCCGAGGCGTTTTGGTGGTCGTTGTAACTGGCGTGTTCTTCGCTCTGGCACACTTTGAACCTCTCCAGTTTTTGGGGTTATGGGTTGTGGGTATGGTTCTTAGCTATATGTCGTATAGAACCCGAAGACTGGGTATGTCTATCTTTACCCACATGAGTTTCAACTTGGTCGCTTTTGTTGCTCTAGTGAGTGTGCGTTAGGTGTGTTTTTGTCATATGTGACGTTTGTGGCTGGTAACTGCTAAAGAAACGGACAGCCTGTGCCGAAGATACATAGTTGGGAAAGCTCAAATGAGCAGATCTGTGGAGGATTTGATTGTTGTCTAACATTTGTCCAAACTGTCATGAAACCTCACTCGTAGAGATATCGCTAAGGGTTGCAGGACACGAGGTAACTTTGAGAAGCTGCTCGGCGTGTGAGTCAAGATGGTGGAATCGAGACGGCGAGACCTCCCAGGTGCACGAGGTCTTATACCTTGCATCGCAGACTAGGCGTTAGCGAAAAAGCTGAGATTAACTTAAGCGTTCGCTCTCTCAGTAGTCGGAGCTAGGTAGGCTTTACCCGTGCAGATTTCGGAGTCACCAAAGAGAGAGTTCTCCGGCGGACACGACGACGTGAGTTCGCCAAGTGCAATAGGGGGTAGGTACTCTTTCATTAAGAGAAACTACGGTATCTTCATCGCCATTGGCTGCTCGTTGTTTGTGTTCTTTTCTCTTCATCCTTCACTGATCCTCGCCAATACTACTACGGCCGGCGGTGACACCGGAGCACATTTTATCGTTCCATACTTTGCGTGGAAGGACGTGTTTTCACACTTCGAGATAAGTGGCTGGTCGCGTATCTGGTACAACGGCTTTCCTTTACTCACTTTTTACTTTCCCTTACCTCCATTGATGGTCGACCTACTTTCATTTGTAATCCCCTATGACGTGGCTTTCAAGTTGATGACTCTTAGCGGTTCGTTTGCTCTACCTCCGCTTATGTATGTGCTTGGTCGTAGCGCCCGACTGAGGGAACCCTACCCAACACTTTTGTCACTGGCGTCTTTAGGGTATCTCTTTGATAGGACCTATACGATTGACGGTGGGAATATTGCCTCAACACTTGCTGGTGAGTACTCGTTCTCGGTGGCGCTAGCCTTCGGCGTAGGGTTTTTGGCGGTCGTCTTCAGCGGCTTGAACTCTAATAAGAAGGTAGCTTTGGCGTCGGTTCTCTATGCCTTGACAGCGCTATCTCATCTTCTTCCAGCCTTCTTCGTCGCAGTGGTGGCGATAGTATACGTGCTCTTTGGTAAGGAGCGGTTGGAACTAGTCCGTCTGGCGATAGCGGGGACATTGGGTGCCCTGATATGTGCTCTGTGGCTGATACCGTTCGCTGCCAATATCTACTATACGACATCTATGGGATGGACAAAGGTTACTACTTATGTTCAATCTTTGGCCCCCAATCCCTTGAGGCCTTGGATCTACTTGGCTCTATTAGGGGTGGTATTTTCAATTTATAAAAGGAGGCGCCTAGGTGTTACGTTCAGTATCGTTGCGGTCGTCTCGGTACTGTCTTTTGTATTTCTACCCCAAGGTGCCGTCTACAACGCGCGAGCGTTGCCATTTTTCGTGTTTTCTATCTACGTGTTAGCAGCAGCAGGTGTTGCAGAGTTTGCTCTTTGGCTACCAAGAGTTCTGATGTTTTGGCGAATAGGACAGAACCGGTCGGTCTTAGTCGGAGACGAAATGGATCGTTTTACCGCATTTAAAGATTCTCGGGTCGAATACTTGGGCGATGATAGTGGGCTTGGGAACGGAAGTGACGACCTTTCACCTGGAGCCTTTGACCAAAGAGACGACCAATACTCCAATGAACGCCACTCTTCCCAAATCGTGTCACAACACTATCTAAAGGATAGATCAAGGGCCAAAGTCGGAGCTGTCTTGTTCTTCATATTCGTGACCATAGTCGGTGTGGTTGCCCCTGTTGTTGACTTACCCTCTTGGCTCCAGTCGCATGTAACGCAGTCCTTCGTGCCAAGCTGGGCTAACTGGAACTACTCTGGGTATCAAGCGAAACCAGGCTGGCCCGAGTACCAACGGTTGATGGTGGCCATGAATTCCGTGGGCAAAAGTTATGGGTGTGGGCCGGCGATGTGGGAGTACAACTCCAATGAAAACAACTTTGGTACACCTATGGCACTAATGCTTCTTCCATTTTGGACTCATGGTTGTGTGGACTCTATGGAAGGGCTGTTCTTTGAATCGTCGGCTACGACGCCTTATCATTTTCTAAATCAGTCGGAACTTTCGTACTCACCGTCAGATGCAATGGCAGGGCTTCCCTATACCGGATTAAACGTCCCCCTTGGGGTCAAACACCTACAGATGTTGGGAGTGAAGTACTATATGACTTTCTCTCCAGTAGTCAAGCAGCAGGCCTCAAAAGACCCTAATCTTCTACTTTTGAAGACGGTTCCCGCGGTCGATCCGAGTCTGAGTCAAAGTGGGTCGGTCCTTGGGCAGAGTTGGAATATCTACCTAGTTCGAGGTTCTCAAAGTGTTGTGCCTTTGACTCACCTGCCTGTAGTTTGGAAGGGTATGCGTGGCGGGAAAAGTGATTGGTTGAAGTATTCGGTTCGATGGTATCAAAATCCGAGCCAATGGAGTATATACCGAGCGCAAAATGGACCTAGTAACTGGAAGAGAATAACGCCAGGCGCGTCTGTGGGATCAGAACCCAAACTACCTTCAGTCCAAGTTTCAGGCACTTTGATGAATACAGATTCGATCTCTTTCAACGTCTCTAAGGTGGGTGTTCCCGTAGTGGTTAGGGAGTCCTACTTCCCGAACTGGCACGTAACTGGAGCTTTGGGTCCTTATAGGGTGGCTCCTAACCTTATGGTGGTGGTTCCAACATCCACTCACGTCAACTTGACTTATGGATCTACGCCTGTAAATGTTATAAGCGACGGCGTATCGTTGCTGGCTGTACTTGCGGTTATAGGCGTCTGGTTCGAGATACCTGAAACAATTTGGAGAAAACTACGCGGTGGAAGAGCGGCCTCTCTGACTAACCTTTAGTGGTTACCGGAGCACGGGACCAATGACAGGTGGTGAGTCATAACAGACATGGATACATCGATCTTTAAAGCATATGATATCCGAGGTGTTGTACCTCAGGAACTCGACGAAGAGTCGTGCCGGCTCATTGGAGCTGCCTTTGGGCGCTTCATTAAGAGCACGCAAGTTATTGTGGGTCGCGACATGAGAATCTCAGCCCAGGCGCTTGTTTCAGCGTTTACTGATGGTCTAAATGCAGTGGGCGTATCGGTTATCCAGATAGGTCTTGCTTCTACTGATATGTTGTACTTTGCTTCGGGAAGGCTTAATCTTCCTGGTGCAATGTTCACTGCTTCACATAATCCTGCGCAGTACAACGGAATCAAACTTTGCGGCCCTGGTGCTGCACCAATCTCATCTGACACGGGTCTGATGGAGATAAAGGATCTAGCACTAGAACTTGAAGGAAGTAGCCTAAAGACGGCACATCACGCTGAGAACCAAAATCTTGACCTCTTAGATGACTTCGTAAATCACGTTAGATCCTTTGTAGATGTGACTAAATTTGCGCCGCTTAAAGTGATAGCCGACACTGCAAATGGTATGGGTGGACTTGTAGTTCCAAGAGTGTTTGAGGGGCTGCCAGTATCGTTGGAGATACTATACCCGGATCTAGATGGAAGTTTCCCTAACCACCCAGCTGATCCAATACAACCAGAGAACTTGGTGGATTTAAAGAGTCGCGTCCTCGCTGATCGAGCAGATGTAGGTTTGGCTTTTGATGGCGATGCGGACAGGGTGTTTCTGGTCGACGATAAGGCCAATCCGGTATCCGGATCGACGACGACCTCCTTGGTCGCTAAGGCGATGTTGGAGAAGCATCATGGGTCTACCGTCCTTTACAACCTCATCTGTTCAAAAGCAGTACCTGAGGTAATTGAGGAGAACGGCGGGGTTCCACTCAAGACCAGAGTGGGGCACTCCTACATCAAAGCGGTTATGGCACAGTCGGGAGCCGTATTTGGTGGTGAACACTCGGGTCACTACTACTTTAGAGACAACTACCGCGCCGATTCAGGACTGATCGCTTCTATGTTCGTGCTTGCGGTCATGTCAGAGGCTAAGGAACCTTTATCACTTTTAAGACAGCCCTTAGAGCGCTATAGCGCATCAGGTGAGGTCAATACTAAAGTGAGGGACTCAAAGTCAGTTATTGCCTTTATCGAAAATGCGTATAGCGGACGAGGCGGTATCGATCATCTGGATGGGCTTACCGTGGATCTTGGGGAGTGGTGGTTTAACGTTAGGCCTTCTAATACCGAACCGCTCTTGCGACTGAACCTGGAGGCTAAGTCCGACCAGGAGGTTGCTTCTAAGCTGCAAGAGGTTCTTGCTGTGATTACAAAAGCCGATTCCTAGATCTCTTACTAAGGAGTTCAGATTAAATGTCACTATCGCAGTCCCTTCTTGACATACTCGTATGCCCTTTGGACAAAGGTGAACTATGGTACTTTGAGGACGAGCAGTTTTTGTATAACCCAAGGCTAAGGCGTAAGTACAGAGTTGTCGACGACATACCTGTTATGTTGGTTGAGGAGTCGGAGATTGTCGGTGCAGAAGAGCACGAACGTATCACTAAAATTCGAAGCTGACAGTGACTTCGCTGAGCATAGATACTAGAAAGAGAAGTTTTTAATAAGCAATGATGCAATTGGACTCTTTAGATATGTGGGGAGCAGCTGCTTCGCTGCCTGAGCAGGTAGAGGCAGCTGCTAGTGCTGCCGTTGCGCTTCACGGTCTGCCAGCAAAAAGCGAGATCGAAAACATTGTGATCTTGGGTATGGGCGGTAGCGGCATCACTGGTGACGTACTTCTCTCTATAGCGGGACCCTTCTTAGCGGTGCCGGTAGTCGTTATCAAGTCTTATACCGTTCCGGCTTTCGTAGGCCACTCGACGTTGGTTTTTGCAGTCTCCTTCTCAGGTAACACCGAAGAGGTTCTTGAAGCCGTAACGATCGCTGCAGAGCAAGGCGCGCAGATCGTCGTGATAGCATCAGGCGGAGAGCTGGTTCGCTTTGCAGAGTCTTCTGGATTTCCTTGGATCTCGGTTCCAAGTGACATACCTCAACCTCGTGCGGCAATAGGTGCTCTTTCGATCCCTCCTTTAGTTGTATTGGAGGAGATAGGGCTGTTCCCTGGGGCAACACATTGGATAGACCTAGCGGTTGCACAGTTGAAAAGACGACGAGACCAACTTCTATTGGAAGGATCGGTTGCTCAGGAGCTAGCCGAAAAGATTGCGGCCACTGTACCGCTGTTCTTGTCGTCAGCAGCGATGGGTCTCACAGCAGCGATGCGATGGAAAGCACAGGTAAATGAGAACGTAAAGTCTCCTGCATTTTATGGAGTCTTCCCAGAAGCCTGCCACAACGAGATCACTGGATGGGAGAACCTATACCCTGAGGCACACGCGTTCTCGATGGTAATCTTACGACACGATATTGAACATCCACAAGTTGGTCGCAGATTCTCCTTGGCGAAGGAACTTTTGAAACCCAAGGTACAAAGCTTTGTAGAACATCGTGCAGATGGAGAAGGTGAGTTAGCTCAGCTTCTTGATTTGGTTATCGTCGGTGACTTTGTATCACTTCATCTAGCGAAGATCGCTGATGTAGACCCTGGACCGATTCCTGTACTTGTTGAGTTTAAAGAACAGTTAAAGAGTTAACAAGCGTCCATTTTGAATCAAGTAGTTTATTTTACAATATACAGAAAAAGGAAGTATGGTTATGGACTTTGATATCGCCGACATTGGGCTTGCGGAGCTCGGCAAACAGAGAGTCGATTGGGCTGAGAGTTCTATGGACGTGTTGAGATCGATCAAGGATAGATTCGAAAAGGAAAAACCGCTCAGCGGCCTGAAGATCGCGGCTTGTCTGCACATCACGACCGAGACAGCAAATCTCCTCAAGACTCTCAAAGCTGGGGGCGCGGAGGTAAGGGCTTGTGCGTCTAACCCGCTTTCAACCCAAGATGACGTAGCTGCGACACTCGTTGAACACGAGGGTATTGAGACTTTTGCTATTAAAGGTGAAGACTCCCAAACATACTACAGTCACATCGACACTGTCTTGGACTGGCACCCTAATGTAACCATGGACGACGGTTGTGACGTTGTGAGCAGGCTCCATGCGAACCGTCCTGACCAACTGAAAGAGATGGTTGCAGGCACGGAAGAGACCACTACAGGGGTTATTCGTTTGCGGGCAATGGAGGCCGCTGGCGCGCTTGGTTACCCTGTCGTTGCGGTAAATGATGCTAATACAAAGCATATGTTCGATAATAAGTACGGTACAGGTCAGTCGACCCTAGATGGGATCATTAGGGCAACGAACGTTCTTTTAGCGGGCAAGGTGGTTGTCGTCGCGGGTTATGGGTACTGTGGCAAAGGGGTAGCTTCAAGAGCAAGAGGTATGGGAGCTCAGGTTGTGGTGACCGAGATAGATCCACTTCCCGCACTAGAGGCTGTTATGGACGGATTTAGAGTTTTACCTATGCATGAAGCTGCCCTAGAGGGAGATATTTTCATTACCGTCACTGGGAATCGCGACGTACTTAGAGAAGAGCACTTCAGGCTGATGAAAAGCGGAGCAATCTTAGCGAACTCTGGACACTTCGATATCGAGATCGATATACCCGCATTAACTGAGCTGGCAGGATCTGGAGGAAAGCGTCAGGTGAGACCGATGGTGGATGAGTTCTTGGTCGGAGAGGAGAGCCGCGCCATTATGGTCGTGGCCGAGGGACGTTTGGTAAATCTTGGAGCTGCCGAAGGGCATCCTGCTTCAGTTATGGATATGAGCTTCGCGAACCAGGCGCTATCTGTTGAGTGGCTGGCCTTGAATAAAGGAAAGCTTGAACCAAAGGTGTACGATGTGCCTAAGGAGATCGATGAGGAGGTGGCGAGATTAAAGCTCTCTTCAATGGGGGTTGAGATCGATACTTTAACACAAGCACAAAGGGAGTACTTAGAGTCGTGGACGGTAGGGACTAACTAACTAGTCGAGCGCCTCTTGCGTTTTTTGTGTGATGGTAGACGTGGGTCCGTTGTAGATGCTTATGTCAAAAGATATAGGTAGAAGGGAGTTAAGGTGCAAGTAGAGTTCCGTCATAAGGGTTGTCACCTTGAGGATTCGAGTAAAGAGTTAATAAGTGAGCGAATGGATCACATAACCCGTTTCCTCGATGAACCCCGCAATGTAGAGGTATTTTTCTCTGAAAATAATGCTAAAGCTAAGGAGCAGAGATACCTTTGCGAGGTGACTGTCGTCTCTCACGGTTACGTGGTAAGAGGACATAGCACAGGAATGGAGCTATTACAAGCATTTGACAAGGTTGAAGATAAGCTGCGACATCAGCTGGAAAGACTTAAAACCAAGGTTTTGCATAGGTCGCAACCGCACCATAGAGATGCCAAGGTGGTCACCAATGAACTTGGCGAAGACCTTGAAGTTAAGATTGCAAAGTCTAAAACCTTCAAAGTCCCAAAGTTAGATCCAGCGGAAGCTGCGTTTCAGATGGATCTCCTTTCGCACTCGTTTTATCTTTTTTCAAACGTACAGACGGGACGCTCGGCGGTTGTCTATAGACGCGAAGACGGCTCGGTGGGCCTTATAGATCAAGAAGCTGATTAACCCATAAGCGACTGGTCACCTCTAAAGTTCGTGTTTAGATCTATTTAACTGGTCGATTTGGTCAAAAGCGAAACTTTAGAGGAGTAGTGTCTTTGTCGACTATGAGAGTTAAAGCATTAACTCTTTTTGCGCGGTTAGTTGCTCCGTTGTTTTTACTACGATGTAGGTTGGATGGGAATATTTGATAAAGTTCTTCGCGCTGGTGAAGGAAGAAAACTAAAACGACTCGCCGAGATAGTGCCGCTCATCAACGACCTTGAAGATGAGACAGCTGCACTTTCTGATGCTCAACTTCGAGCCAAGACAGATGAGTTTAAAGAACGGATAGCTCTTGGAGAAAGCACAGATGATCTCCTAGTTGAGGCCTTTGCAGTAGTTAGAGAGGCTGCAAAGAGGACTATCGGACAAAGGCACTACGACGTTCAGTTGATGGGTGGTATGGCCTTACACTTTGGCTGGATCGCCGAGATGAAGACCGGTGAAGGGAAAACCCTTGTCTCGACGTTGCCAGTCTATTTGAATGCTTTAGAGGGCCAAGGCGTTCATCTTGTAACTGTAAACGACTATCTCGCCCAGAGGGACTCTGAGTGGATGGGTCGAGTGTATAGGTTCCTAGGGATGACTGTTGGAAGGGTTACTCCCGACAGTCCGGACTCACAGTCCAAGCGTGAGGCGTACCAATGCGACATCACATACGGAACGAACACCGAGTTTGGATTTGACTATCTTCGAGATAATATGGCTCGATCGCTTGATGAGATCGTGCAAAGAGGCCATCACTTTGCCATCGTTGACGAAGTGGACTCGATCTTGATTGATGAGGCTCGAACGCCTCTTATCATCTCAGGACCATCAGAGATGTCGCAGGAGCTTTACTATCGATTCGCAGGCATTGTACGGACCTTGCGCAACGGAACCGACTACGAGGTAGACGAAGAGAAAAAGACGGTACTCCCAACCGAAGAAGGCATCATAAAGGTCGAAAAGGCGCTCGGAATTGAGAATCTCTTTGATATCTCTGCGATGGCGTTTCTTCATCAACTAAATCAAGCACTTAGAGCGAAAGAGCTTTACAAAAGGGACAAAGACTACATCATTGAACGTGGTGAGATCAAGATTGTCGATGAGTTTACGGGCCGAACTCTTGAGGGTCGTCGCTGGTCTGAAGGGTTGCATCAAGCCGTAGAGGCCAAAGAACGAGTGCGGATAAAAGAGGAGAATCACACTTGGGCGACGGTTACGTTACAGAACTACTTCCGTATGTACGAAAAGCTCTCAGGGATGACTGGAACCGCCGAGACCGAGGCCGCAGAGTTTGCTAACACCTACGGGCTTCAAGTAATCCCGATCCCTACTCATAGAGACCTTAGGCGTGTTGACCAACCTGACTACGTCTACAAGTCAGAGATGGGCAAGTTTCAAGCGGTGGTCGATGACATAGCTGAACGACGTGACAAGGGCCAGCCGGTTCTCGTAGGTACAGCTTCAGTAGCCAAGTCTGAGCTTCTGTCTGAGCTTCTCCAAAAAAATGGTATCCCCCACTTTGTCTTGAACGCGAAAAACCATGCGTTGGAGGCTCAGATCGTAGCTCAAGCGGGACGACTTGGTGCGGTCACTGTGGCTACCAACATGGCTGGTAGAGGCGTTGATATCTTGTTGGGTGGAAACCCTGAAGGCCTTGCTCTCCAAGAGGTTTTAGCACAAGGTAAGACGACTGCCGATGAAGAAGGGAGGGTCCTTTACGAGGAGGCACTTTCAAAGTACAAAGAGATCTGCAAACACGAAGGTGATAAAGTTCGTGAGGTGGGTGGACTTTATGTACTTGGTTCCGAAAGGCACGAGAGTCGACGGATAGACAATCAGCTGCGCGGTCGTTCGGGACGTCAGGGAGATCCAGGTGACTCGAGATTCTATCTTTCGTTAGAGGATGACTTGCTGCGGCTGTTCTCCGGCGGTGCGATGACCTGGATGATGCAAAAGACCTTCCCAGACGATCAACCGATCGAGGCGAAGATGGTAACAAAGGCTATTGAGCGGGCCCAGACAACTGTTGAAGGAAAGAACGCTGAGATTCGAAAAGAGGTCCTCAAGTACGACGAAGTGCTAAATGAGCAGCGAAAGATTATCTATAAACAACGTCGTCAGGTTCTTGAAGGTGAAGATCTGAAAGAGCGTACCTTTGAAATACTTTACGATGTCATCTCTGGCCTCGTTGATACCTACTGTGAAAGGGACTTTCAAGAAGAGTGGGATCTTGACGGTCTCGTAACTGAGATAAAAGGATATTGGCCGACAAAGTTTATCCTTTCAGATCTCGAGCAGGCGATCTCTAAAGACCAGCTTATTGAGTCGTTGGCTACTGAAGCAGAGGAGTACTACGACGCGAAAGAGAGTAGGCTGCCGGGTGGTTCAGACACAGCGCGAGAGATCGAACGAGAAGTGATGCTGACGGTCATCGATCAAAAGTGGAGAGAGCATCTCTCTGAGATGGACTACCTACGCGAAGGTATCAACCTAAGGGCTATGGGACAGCAGGACCCGTTGGTCGCTTGGCAGCGTGAGGGATACGCTATGTTTAGTGAACTCATCGAGGAGATCGATGCGGACTACCTGCGCTATGTCATGACGGTCGATGTAGTTACAGAACCTATCGCAGGTGTCGACTTAAATCAGGCCTCTTACTGGGGCGCTAACGATCCTACGGACGTGTCACTCCTGAACACCTCCCAAGCCGTTCCTCTGAGTGAGATCATGAAGTCATCTCAGCAAGTCGAAGAGTCACATGGAGATCTGTTGGATGAAGGATATCAAGAGCCCTATATTAAAGATGCGTCTGAGAAGGTGGGACGGAACGAACCTTGTTGGTGTGGTTCTGGTATCAAGTTCAAGCACTGCCACGGCAAGGCTAGCTAAGCACTAGGTACTACTTTGGCTGACTATAAAGATCTATTTGATGAGACTTCTGCTCGGGTTAAGGCTGCTCAGGGATACTTAGGTTTCGAGAGACTTGAGCAGGAGTATGGACTTTTAGAGGCGGAGATATCGAGCCCTCAGTTTTGGAACGATCCAGATAACGCTCGAGAGCGGACCAAGAAATTTGGCCAGATTCGCCAGGACCTAGAGACCCTGAACACTCTTACAACACTGTTAGAAGAGCTTGAGATCGCTAGAGACCTCATCGAGGCGGGTGATGAGGAGTATCGAGAAGAGTTTGAGAAGGTCCTAAATGATCTGGTTTCCCAACTTGACGAGGTTGAGATGCGCAGCCTTCTTGGTGGTGAGTTTGACGAAGGCGACGCGGTGTGTGAGATCCATGCCGGCGTAGGAGGAACAGACGCTCAGGACTGGGCCCAGATGATGCTTCGCATGTATCAACGTTTTGCTGACTCCGAAGGTATGGAGTTTGAGCTCGATGACGTGACTGAGGGTCAAGAGGCGGGTATTCTCTCGGCAACATTTATCGTTCGTGGGAGATTTGCCTATGGGTATCTAGCGGCCGAGAAAGGAGTCCATCGACTAGTTAGAATCTCTCCATTTGACGCTCAACGACGTCGTCAGACATCTTTTGCATCACTTGAGGTCATCCCTCTAATTGACTCCGATACTGCAGGTATAGTTATCGACGAAAAAGACCTTCGAATCGATACCTATAGATCATCAGGAGCGGGTGGGCAACATGTGAACGTTACTGACTCTGCTGTTCGGATAACTCATCTCCCTACTGGAGCGGTTGTTTCATGTCAAAATGAGAGATCTCAGCTTCAAAACAAGGCCAAGGCGATGGAGATCTTAAGGGCTAAGCTTGCTGAACGAGCCCGCATTGAACATAAGGAGGCCTTGGAAAAGATCGCAGGTCCACAGGAAGACGTTTCTTGGGGATCACAGATTCGGTCGTATGTTCTTGCCCCTTATCAGATGGTAAAGGATCATCGTTCTGAGTACGAAGATGGAAACGTACAGGCAGTTCTCGATGGAAACTTGAAGCACTTTGTACTTCAGTATCTAAAGTGCCGAAGGTCCCAACTTAACTAAAAATGAGCGTACCACGCGTGGTATATTGTTAGATTGATAAGAGGTTCATAACAGTTCTATGACCTATCTTGCGTAAATATAAAGTGCAGAGATGGTCAAAGACGAGGAGGGAACGCATACGTGATCCGATTAGAGAACGTGTACAAGTCTTATGCTCCAGGTCAGTTCGCCTTAAAAGGAGTGTCTTTGGAGGTTGAGCGTGGCGAGTTTGTGTTTTTGATCGGTCCGTCAGGTTCTGGCAAGTCAACTATGCTGAGACTCTTGCTTCGCGAAGATATTGCAGATCAAGGGAGCGTCTGGGTAGCGGGAAAAGATCTTTCGAAGATTCCGTCATGGAAGGTACCGTACTTTAGAAGAAACATTGGATCGATCTTTCAAGACTTTCGTCTTTTACCCAATAAGTCGGCGTACGAGAACGTGGCGTTTGCTCTTGAGGTAATTGGAAAGTCCCGTAAAGCGGCTGAGAAACAGGTTCCTCAGATACTTGAACTTGTGGGCCTTGCTGATAAGATGCATAGGCTTCCCAACGAGCTCTCTGGCGGAGAACAGCAAAGAGTAGCGATCGCTCGAGCATTTGTAAATCGGCCCCTGATTCTGCTCGCGGACGAGCCGACGGGAAACTTGGATCCTGAGACGGCATGGGGTGTTATGAGACTCCTGGAAAGAATCAACCGCACAGGTACAGCGGTGGTTATGGCTACTCATGACGTTGGTATCGTGGATCAGATGCGTCGACGTGTAGTAGAGATCGATTCCGGGGCGATAGCACGAGATCAGATCCGCGGTGTTTATGGACTGGGAGTCCACCAGTAGTAATAGTCTTTACGCCGTTATAACGTGATCGTTTCGTTTAGAATCGTGCGTCGGTTTAGTTCTTTGGGAGTAGATCTTTGGGTCTTTCAGTAGAGTATGTAGTTAGAGAAACAGCGGGTAACCTTTGGCGTAATCGCTTGATGTCATTGGCCGCGATGCTGACGATAGCTGTGTCTTTGGCGCTAGTCGGGTCAGCTTTGTTGCTAAAACAAGGAGTGGCTACGTCTACGCAGGCCTGGAAAGGTGGAGTACAACTCCTGATATTTATGCAACCGAATGCTACGAACGCTCAAAGCAAAGCTATCGTAACGCAACTTGGCACTCTGCCTTCGGTTCAAAGATACTCCTATGTAAATAAGGCGGTATCATACCAAGAGTTTCGTAGATTATTCGCTAACCAACCCGATCTTTTGAACTCGGTCTCCGAGGCGCAGATACCTCCTTCTTACCGAGTCGTGCTAAAGAACCCTTCAGAAGCTCCTTCTATCGGCCAAATCTTCAACGGGCAACCAGGTGTAAAGGCCGTGGACTATAACTTTGCTGCAATCCAGACTCTTGAGAAGGTCTCATCGATAGCCCAAGGCGTGATTATAGGGCTAGCAGTTATCTTGCTTCTATCAGCGACAGTCCTTATTTTAAATGTGATCCGCGTAGCGATATTCTCTCGAAGAAGAGAGGTCACCGTGATGAAGCTGGTAGGAGCTACGAACTGGTTTATAAGGATACCCTTTATGCTTGAAGGATTCACGCAAGGCCTCGTTGGAGCTCTAATAGCCGGTGCCGCTGTGCTCGGCATAAGAGCCCTATTTAACTATTTGATCCAGCGATTTCAAGTTCACTTGCTTAGTGGTTTTGTACTTACCTCTCATGATGTATTGATGACAGAGCTAGTAGTGTTCGCGATTGGCGTAGTTGTGGGAACGACCGGTTCTGCTCTAGCTGTTCGACGCTACTTAGACGTCTAACTCAAGGGTCGCTAGGTTATGGTGACTCTATAACCTATGGCTAAAAAGACACTTTTGTGGGCTTGACTTGGGGTTGAAAGGCTAGGTTGTATTCGTGTCGCTTTTACCAATAAGAACATATGGAGATCCAGTCCTTCGCTCTAGAGCGAAGGAGATAGAGGATATAGATGGAAAGTTGGCCGCTTTAGTTGAGGACATGATTGAAACCATGTACGATGCTCCCGGGGTAGGCTTAGCGGCTCCTCAGGTGGGTGTGGACAGACGACTCTTTGTCTACGACATAGGCGAAGGCCCGAAGGTGCTGGTCAATCCCGAGATAAAAGAGAGCTCTGGGGAATGGGTTTACGAAGAAGGGTGTCTGTCGGTTCCTGGACTGTGGTGGCCAATTACGAGACCTAAAGACGTCTTGATAGTGGGGATTGACCTCGAAGGCAACGAGGTTGAAGTTGAAGGTTCCGAACTCCTCGGTAGGGTATTTCAGCACGAGTTTGATCACCTAGAAGGTGTACTACTTGTAGAGAGATTGGATGAGGATCAGAGAAAAAAAGCGATGAAGATCATCCGAACTGAGGTTGTAAAGGGTGGTGGTTCTATGATGCGTCCGCCCAAAGAACAAGAGTAAAGTCTTGAGTATTGGAGTAAGCACTTCGAAGAGAGTCGCCTTTTTTGGAACCCCTGAACTCTCTGCAACCTATCTAAACGCACTTGTCGATAGTGGATTTAACGTCGTTTGTGTCGTAACTCGTCCACCTAAGCGTCGAGGCCGTGGCTCTTTTATGTCTCCGTCTCCAGTCGAGGAAGCGGCTCGACAAAGTAATCTTCGAGTTATCTACTCACTCGACCAGTTAGATGCGGAAACCTATGACCTTGGTTTAGTTGTTGCGTACGGGAGAATCATCCCAGAAGCAGTTCTCAATCGAAGGCCACTCATAAACGTCCACTACTCTTTGCTACCAAAGTACCGTGGAGCGGCGCCGATGCAGTGGGCGATTCTTTCTGGAGATCAAACAAGTGGTGTGACTCTAATGCGTGTTCGGGAAGAGATGGACGCGGGTGAGATCTATGACCAGGTAACGATAGAGATCGACGGGTTATATCTCTCTGATCTTTCTGATGTGCTTACAAAGCTGGGCGTTGAGATGGTTCTAAGGTGGTTTTCGAGACCTGATGAGTGGGTCTCCAGTGGAGTTGCTCAAGTTGGCGAGATCTCTTACGCTCCTAAACTTGAGAAAGAGATCTTTCAAATAAAGTGGGATCGTTCGGTAGATGAGATTGAAAAGGTAGTCAGGCTGGGGCGATCCTTTACGTATCTAAACGGTCGTCGTTTTGCGATTCTAAGAGGGAGACCTCTTGAAGACGACATCTTTATTCCGCTGAGGCCCGGAAGTGTTGTCCGGGAGGCTCCTAATCCCTTTATATCTTGTGGTCGCGGAGCACTTGTCCCAGAAGCTGTAAGACCAGAAGGATCGAAAGAGATGAGTTTTGAGTCGTTTTTACTTGGACATCGTGACCAGAACCTCTTTTTTGGTTAAGCTTCGTCTTTGCAGGTCACAGATGTATGGCCTTGGATCGTTAAGACATTGATCTAGATAAAGCAGTGATGGTATAGTTGTACTTTCTTTGATGCCGTTGACTTTGAGGTGACCCGTTGCAAGTAGGTGATATAATAATACGGCTAATCAATATTCAAGTTAGTATTTGCTTTATAAGTGCAACTTGATCTAGCTTTGTTAGGACAAGTTTAGGTTGAGGGGGCTCATTGACACAGATGCAAAATCCTGCAAACTCTGTGATGTTTCGAAGTCACGAAGGTGTTGCAGAGAGTTCCCGTCCCGCAGCTGGTGGCCGTCATGTTGGTGCCCGAGGCTCGGAACGGTGGGTAAAGGTATTAGACCAGACGCGCTGTATAGGTTGTCACGCGTGTACGACGGCCTGCAAGAGTGAGAACGAGGTTCCACTAGGCGTTACCCGTACCTATGTGAAGTCAGTGGATGTCGGCGCTTATCCCAATGTGCGTAGAGCATTCCAGGTGACTCGGTGTAACCAGTGCGAGAATCCTCCGTGCGTTAGCGCATGTCCGACCGGAGCAATGTATCAACGAGCCGACGGTATCGTGGACTTTGACAAGAAGATATGTATTGGATGTAAGGCTTGCATGGCCGCATGTCCTTACGATGCTATCTTTATCAATCCTGAGGATCACTCTGCGGAGAAGTGCAACTTCTGTGCTCACCGTATAGAAGTGGGTTTAGAGCCGGCTTGTGTTGTTGTATGCCCAACTGAGGCCATATTTATAGGAAACATAAAAGATCCGAACTCTAGAGTGGCTAAGGTTGTCCAACGAGAACACGTATCTGTCAGAAAAGGCGAGAAACACACTCGGCCAGCTCTGTACTATAAGGGTGCTCACGCAGCAACTCTGGATCCTATCGCAGCGGCGAGACCCAGTGGCTCAACCTTTATGTGGTCAGAGATAACAGAGTCGCCAAAGACGGTTAACTCCGGACATCCAGAGAAGGGACATCACAACTCATCGGCGGCTGCAAAGTTATCATATGATATCGCCCACAGTGTGCCGTGGGGTTGGAAAGTTAGCCTATATACCTGGACGAAAGGTGTGGCTGCTGGATTCTACCCCTTTATATTGCTGCTGAGTTACTTTGGAAAACTGTCGTTTGGGTCAGAGATGACCAGAGTGATCGGGCCTATTGTGTCACTTGCGTTTTTGGCTATAACCGGCGTCCTCTTGATCGTCGACCTGAAGCACCCTGAGAGGTTCTACCTGCTCTTTACCCACCCTCAGTGGAAGAGCTGGCTAGTTAGGGGTGGTGTTATCATTACCGTCTATGGGGCAACTCTTCTTGGGAGCCTTGCCCTTGGCGTGACGGGGAACTCCTCTGATATCAAGTATCTTGCACCGGTCACATTAATATTTGGTGCCTTGACAGCTTTATACACGGCGTTTTTGTTTGCTCAGTCCAAAGCTCGCGATCTTTGGCAGTCTCCACTTCTAGGTCCAATCTTGTTAGTTCAAGCCGCTTTGATCGGTTCAGGTTTGACAGCGCTGCTGCATCATTACTTAGGTGCAGAGAGCTATAGATATGCATCTGATGTATTTCTTGCTGCCTTGGTGACCCATACAATCTTTGTACTGGCCGAGATCTCGATAACACACCCAACGGCAGGTGCCCACTTGGCCGTGTACGAGATGACAAGGGCGACGATGGCGAAGTTTTTTTGGTTCGGAGTGATCGCCATCGCACTTGGATTTTTGTTTGTTGTATCTCCAGTTGTTGGCGTTGTCATCGCACTTGTTGGCTTGCTGAGCTACGAGCATGCGTTTGTCCAATCAGGTCAACGAGTTCCGCTCGCCTGATATAGGTTTGAAAGAGGTTTATTGATGCCAAAAGGACTTAACTTTCAGGAGTTATCCTCACATATACGATCTATCCGAGAGAAGATTGAGTCCAAAGGAGAGACGTTCTACCAAGGACCCTCTGCTACCGACTTGTCTTCATTCCCGCCCAAGGAGCTTTGGAGTAACTGGAGTGAACTTGACTCCAAGTCGTGGCCTGAGCGGAAGCTTAAGACGTACTCCTTGATTCCGACGACGTGTTTTAACTGCGAATCGGCTTGCGGACTTCTGGCATATGTGGATAAAGAGTCAGGCGTAGTACGCAAATTTGAAGGTAATCCAGAGCACCCGGGTTCGAGGGGTCGTAACTGCGCAAAAGGACCAGCGACGTTAAATCAGATTACAGATCCCGACCGCATCCTTTACCCTCTGAAGCGGGCAGGAGCCCGTGGAGAAGGTAAATGGGTTAGGGTGTCGTGGGATGAAGCTCTCGACGACATTGCCTCTCGAGTGCGCAAAGCTATCTCCGAGGGTGCCACCGATGAAGTGGTCTGCCACATTGGTCGTCCGGGAGAAGATGGCTTTACCGAAAGGGTCCTTGCCTCTTGGGGTGTAGATGGACACAACTCGCACACCAACGTGTGTTCCTCAAACGGTAGGGCTGGATGGCACTACTGGACAGGAATCGATAGACCTAGCGCTGACTTTGCTAACTCTAAGGTCATAGTACTTATATCGTCACACCTCGAGACAGGCCACTACTTTAATCCCCATGCCCAGCGCATCACCGAAGCAAGGATGAATGGGGCGAAGCTGATCGTGATGGATGCTCGACTTTCTAACACGGCAACGCACGCTGATTACTGGTTGTCGCCTCAACCTGGATCTGAGGCCGCTATAAACCTCGCTATTTCGAACTATCTGATCCAAAACGATCGATACAACGCGGAGTTTGTAAGACGGTGGTGGAACTGGGATCAATACATGGCTGAGGTTCGAGGCGAGCCAAACGCAACCTTTGAGGAGTTCCAGCAGGTACTAAAGCACCTCTATGAAGACTTTACGTTTGAATATGCGGCACAAGAGTCTGGTATACATATTGAGGTGCTAGAGGAGGTGGCTAAGGTGGTGGCTGGTGCCGGCACTGCTCTTGCCACTCATACATGGAGATCAGCCGCTGCTGGGAACGTTGGCGGATGGCAGATAGCAAGGACGTTACTGCTTCTAAACGCCCTCATGGGTTCTGTTGCAACTCCCGGAGGAACTTTCCCGAACGCCTGGAATAAGTACGTTCCTCGTCCAATGCACATGCCCGATCATCCTCATAAGTGGAACGAACTTTCCTGGCCAATTGAGTATCCGCTCGCAATGAATGAACTGTCGCAGCTCCTACCTCATCTTCTCAAAGATGGGCGTGGGAAACTACAGATGTACTTTTCTAGGGTGTATAACCCCGTATGGACCAACCCTGACGGAATGAGCTGGGTAGAAGCTCTTATGGACGAGAAGCTGATCGAGTGTTACGTTGCTTTGACTCCGACGTGGAATGAGAGTTCGTACTTTGCGGACTATATATTGCCGATGGGCCATTCGTCTGAACGACATGACTTGCACTCCTATGAACAGTACGACGGTCAATGGATATCATTTCGCCAACCAGTGCTTAGGACCTATAAAGAACAACAAGGGGACAAGGTCGTAGATACTCGAGAGGTGAATCCGGGTGAGGTCTGGGAAGAGAATGAGCTATGGTTCGAACTCTCTTGGCGTATTGACCCAGACGGCTCAATGGGAATTCGGAAGTACTATGAGTCCAAGGAGCGTCCCGGCGAGCGGATGTCGATTGAAGAGTACTACTCCTATATCTTTGAGAACTCAGTACCGGGACTACCTGAAGCTGCAGCCAAGGAGAGTCTTACTCCACTCGGCTATATGCGAAAGTACGGAGTTTTCGAGATTAAAAAGGGCATCGGAGCACTCTACGAGGAGTCTGTGAATCAGGACGAGCTCGAAGATCCGGCGGTAGGAAGTTTCGGCAGAGTGTATACTCGTGCTCCAAAGCCCGCCCTAAAGAACATCGTTCCTCAAGGCGATCCCGATCCCGATTCTAAAGGTAGGCGACCCATCGGAGTAGTGGTGGATGGGGAGATGAGGAAAGGTTTCCCAACTCCGTCTGGGAAACTGGAGTTTTATTCATCTACTTTGGCTAATTGGGGTTGGCCAGAGCACGCTATTCCTGGTTACATAAAAAGCCATGTGCATCCAGAGAATATGGCTCCAGATCAGATGGTTCTAATCTCCACCTTTAGGCTTCCTGTCCAGATTCACACTCGGTCAGCGAACGCTAAATGGCTCGATGAGATAGCGCATACTAACCCAGTTTGGATTCATCCTCTCGACGCAGAGCGACTGAATATATCAGATAACGATCTTGTGCGAGTGAATACCGATATTGGTTTCTTCGTGGCTAAGCCGTGGATTACAGAGGGCATAAAGCCCGGTGTTGTCGCTTGTTCTCACCATATGGGAAGGTGGAAGCTACACGACAATGGACAGCGGCAGATGATGAGGACCGTTGCTCTTACCAAGTCTGGCGATGAGTGGCATCTTGATCCCAAGTCCAAGGTCGGACCATATGAAAGCACTGACCCGGACACCTCCCGTATCTGGTGGGGAGATGTTGGCGTACATCAAAACCTTACGTTCCCAGTACATCCTGACCCCATTACCGGCATGCACTGCTGGCATCAGGCAGTAAGGATTACGAAGGCGCAACCCGATGATGTACACGGTGAAGTATATGTCGACACCAAAAAAGCCCGAGAACAGTACTTTTTATGGATGGAGAAGACTCGGTCTGCGGTGACAGTGTCTCCAGACGGTACCCGAAGGCCAAGATGGCTCATGCGACCTTTGAAGCCTTCTAAGGAAGCCTTCGTCATTCCTCCATCGGCTCTCAGTGGAGATCCTACGTCTAGATGATAGTAAATCCTGGGGAGTTCAAAACCTCTGAGGTGCAAGGTAAGATCGAGCTGTTGCACGCCGCACGAGAGATCCTGGACTCTCCGGTGTTGCATCCTGAGCTAGCTCGGATCCTTGATCTTGGAGAATTTACCCCAGACGTTCATACTGAAGTCTTTGTAATAGATCTCAAACCGTTTGCGTCTATTTACCTGTCAAAGGTGGCGACCTTAGGTGGTGAGGCTCAAGACTTGGTGGCGGGTTACTACAGGGCTGTTGGGATGTCTGTTCCTAAGGATCCAGACTCACTGTCTCAGATGTTGGGTCACTACGAGGGGTTGTTACACTCCGTCGTTCAAGACGAAGAGGCGGTTATGCTCGAAAGGATAACCCACCTAAGGAGGGCCTTCCTCCACGAGCACATATTACCGTGGGTGCCGTTTTACCTTACGGCACTAAAGGAGTCCTATCCGTCTTTTGCTATTTTTTCCAAAGCCTTAATAGAGCTACTGCGCTCTGATGTGGAGGAACTCAATCTTGAGATCAGAACGCGAACGCCTCTCGCACTGGCTAACCGTACGTACTTGGAGATAGATGCTGAACCAGAAGAGATGTTTTTGGACGTAAAGGCTCTTGTCTCACCTTTTTCTTCTGGGCTGATTCTTACTCAAAAAGATCTGCTTCGTTGTGCTAGTCAAAGTGGTGTCGCTGCTCGAATAGGAACGAAATCTTTCATGTTGGAGACTCTACTGGGGCAAAATCCCCAAGGTGTGCTGGAGTGGCTTTTGGGCGAGACGAAGAGACAGGGTTTGAAGTGGAAAGCCATAGAGGATGACTTTGGGAAGGTGGCTGAGAGTTGGGTTGCTTCAACCGAGCATACCCAGTCTTACCTTGATACCTTTTTGACGTCTCTGGAGGCATAGATCCCACCGGTATGGACGATCGGTTGGTTATGTCTTGATATTTGGAGTTCACTTAGAGCCTCAGCGGATAGGTAGCTGGTCTGGTGACTGGCGATTTCCCTGTTCATAGGCTGCATTGCCTAGCAGCGCGGCGTCTTCTCTATTTTCTCACATATGACGGCAAATCGCGCATTTAGACTGCACAAATTCCTACATTACCTAGGATGTTTTGGTGATCGTAAATAGAGGTCTTCAATGATCTATATCAACACGAAAGACAGAGGCCACCTAGTTGGGTGAACTTGCCTTTTGGCCTCGGGGTATCAAGTGCGAGCAACAGCCAAGCCGAGTGCTTGGGCTGCCTGATATAACGGTTCATCACCTGCAACGAGAACAATACCATCTCCGCTGAGAGTCTCCGCGGCAGCTAGGTGCACGGAATCGTACCCTTGCAGAGAATGATCCTCCGCCAATACTCCGGCACGGCGTACGAGATTGTCAGAGATTTCCACTATGTCCATCTGTTGGTATAGGTAGTCAAGGCCAAGTACCGAGTTACGCAACGCTCCCTGGTCGAGACGGCCAAGACGGACGGCCATAGCCAACGCTGCACGGCCTTCAGCGTAAACGAGCCGGATGGCGAAAATACGATTGGCCTCATTCCAAAGCAGACTTGCCCGCTCCGAGCCGGACTCCTCGACCAGGAGCGGCAAAATGGAAGAAGTGTCGAAATACGCTATCAACGACGCTGCTCTGCTATGAGAGGGCTCACTGGTTGTTTGGTGGTCTCACGTTTTGTGGGAGCAGCCCTCTTTGTTTCAGAGGCCGGTATCACAACTCCCTGTGCTATCAACCGATCGATTGTCCTCTCCACGCCGATTGGGGTGATTCTCGCTACCGCCCGTCCGCGATCAGTGACAATGACCTCATCACCATTGCCAACTTGGGCAAGGTAACGGCTGAGATTGTTCTTAAGTTCTCGAATGCCAACTTCCACTGCTCACCTCCTGGTAGCTACCTGTATCTCTCTATTGTAGCTACTTATTAGGAGTTTTCAAGCTTGTCAGTGGATTGCCACTAACCCAAGCGCCGCATAGCTTCCTTAACTGGTAGTGCTTTGCAGACTTTCAGACGACATCCAACGCCGCGCTAGATTTGTTGCAACCATAATGATGGATCACCGCAGGGTTTTTATTTGCAATAATTTGCCCAAAAGTGGCGCCACGTTACTTTGCCGTTAGCCAATCACCTTGATAAAGGTGCTCGACTGCTTGAAAGTTAATATTAAATATGGTCTATCACGATGTTGGAAGCGAATTGGTGTCGAAGCAACAAAGGCTGTAAGGCTAGTGTCCACTTTTCTTGGTTAGGCTCACTTGTGAGCAACGGTCGTTAATTAATGCAGGCCACGTAAACTTTTGTCTAGGTATCAACTTATTGATTAGGAGAGCAGTCTTGAGCTTTAGCGCAAAGGTGCTTACCGTCTCTGACGGAGTCGTAGCTGGGACTCGAGACGACTCATCTGGACGGAGCCTTAAGGGGCGACTGGAACAACTTGGCTACGAGGTTGTAGAGCATCGAGTCGTAGCCGACGGCAGAGAGAGCGTTGCTGACGCGCTTAAATCCATGTCTGAGGGGTTCGAAGGTCTTATTCTTACTACTGGAGGTACTGGCTTCTCCAAGCGAGATCAGACGCCTGAAGGAACGTCAGAGGTGCTTGAACGACTCGCACCCGGACTATCAGAAGCGATGAGGCTCATAAGTCCATTGGGAAGGCTATCTCGAGGGGTTGCTGGAGTTTTAGATAACTGCATCGTAATCAATCTTCCCGGCTCTCCTCAAGGGGCTATTGAGTCTTTGGCGGCAGTTGAGGATGTGTTGGAGCACGCTCTGTCCTTGTTGCTTGACTACCATAGTAAGCATCCAAACACCCCTGGACAAGTTGGAACAGACAAGTAGTGGTTGAGTCTAAACCCGATCCAGCAGTCTTTGATGCGATCTTGGAGTTAGGTCAAAAGTCACAGAGTGTATCTAGACCTAACCCTTGGGTTGGTGCGGCAGTGGTTTCTGATCATGGAGTGGTGTCTTTAGGCGCGACCGAGGGACCGGGTGAGCGGCACGCGGAGGTAGTAGCCCTCGATCTAGCGGGGGACAGAGCCAACGGGGCGACGATGTATGTGACCTTGGAACCGTGCGCTCACTTTGGTAAGACACCTCCTTGTGCTGAACGGATCGCCAAAGAGGGAGTTCGTGAGGTAGTCGTTGGTACGTTAGACCCAGACCCAAAGGTTAGCGGGAAAGGCGTGTCATACCTGATTAATGCTGGCATCTCTGTCAAGGTAATTTCGGACGACTATAGAGTAGTTCACGGGTTGAGACAGTATGTAAAACAAAGATCTGTCGGTGAGCCATGGGTGGTTCTCAAACTTGCGATAACGATAGATGGGAAGGTTGCGGCTAAAGACGGCTCGTCGAAGTGGATAACTGGACCAAAGGCTCGACACGATGTTCATAAGCTGCGAGCGAACTCTGACGTGATCGTTGTAGGTGCTAATACCGTGCGCGTAGATGATCCGTCTTTGACTGCTAGAGACGTAGACGGTGTTGCGTTGACACGTCAACCGAAGAGAGTAGTTCTCGGAACTATTCCAGCTGATGCCAAGGTCTTGCCTGCAGAGAGTTATATGGGAAGCTTTAAAGATCTCCTGTTACGACTAGGGCAAGAAGAGGCTCTGCAGGTGTTGGTTGAAGGAGGTCCGAAGGTCGCCTATGATCTGCACGCAAGGGGACTATTGGACGAGTATGTTTTTTACATAGCGCCTATGTTGGGGCTCGGTGGATCAAGAGATGCTTTTGACGGGGGTGTGGCGTTGTCGATCGATGGGTTTTGGCGATCGAGTTTTGAAACAGTAGACCGACTTGACGCTGATCTTCGAGTCTCTTTGTTGTCAGTAGGAGCAAGGGATCTTTTAGACAACCACATTAGCTGGAGTCGACGACTTGCCCAAGAGTTGGGGGCAGAGATTGTTTAGTAACTTTAGGTGGCTAACGGTATGTACGTGTAGGAGAGTCTGTGTTTACTGGAATCGTTGAACATTTGGGTGAAGTTGCTTTCGTCGACAACAACCGGATCGGCCTCGAATGGAAAGAAGTCGCTACTGGACTAAATGTCGGTGACTCCGTAGCGGTCAATGGCGTCTGTCTTACGGTTACCACGATTTATGGACCTATCATAGGAATGGATGTCGTTGACGAGACCTATGAACGTAGCAACTTAGGAGTTCTAACAACTGGAGACAAGGTTAATCTTGAACGTCCTAGAGCACTTGGTGAACGACTTGACGGACATATCGTCCAAGGTCACGTTGACACTGTAGGTCGCGTCGTGAGTAAGGCTCCTGATCTTTGGGTATCTTTTCCTAAGGAGTATGGTAAATACTTGGTCGAAAAGGGCTCGATAACTATAGATGGGGTGTCTCTTACCTTGGTTGAAGTTCAAGAAGATAGCTTTAGCGTGGCTGTTATCCCTCACACTCTAAGGGTTACTACACTTGGAGTCAGAGGAGTTGGCGATATGGTTAACTTAGAGTTTGACGTGGTTGCAAAGTACGTTGAGAAGCTAGTTAGCTTTCAGGCTTCCTAACAGTTGAGATAAAGGAGCACGAGAGTCATGGCGTTGTCGACCATCGAAGAGGCCATTGAAGCCGTTAGGGTCGGAAAGATGGTGGTTGTAGTTGATGATGAAGATCGTGAGAATGAGGGCGATCTCATCATGGCCGCTGAGTTCGTCACCCCTGAGGCGATCTCGTTCTTTTTGAACTACACATCTGGTTTGATCTGTGCACCTCTGAGAGGTGAGCGTCTTGACGAATTGAATATACCTCTTATGGTACAGGACAATACAGAGTCGCAAAGAACGGCTTTTACCGTTTCGGTCGACTATCTAAAGGGTACTACCACAGGCATCTCCGCTGATGATCGAAGCGCAACGATCAAAGCTTTAGTAGATCCAAATACTACGCCCTCCCACTTTGCACGACCGGGTCATATCTTTCCGCTTCGTTATCGAGAAGGTGGGGTTCTAAAACGCGGTGGCCATACCGAGGCAGCTGTTGATCTTGCTGTGTTGGCGGGTCTTTATCCTGCGGGAGTGCTCTGTGAGATCATCACCGAAGACAAGCGAAAGATGGCTCGTCTCGAGGAGCTGACCCGTTTCGCCAAGAACCACGACTTGCCGATTATCTCTATCGCCGATCTAATCAGGTATCGAAAACGTACTGATAAGTTGGTGAGGAAGGTCGAAGGTGCAGTCGCTCGAATCCCTACGATATTCGGAGACTTTACCTGTATCGGTTATGAGTCTGTCTTGGACGGCGAACAACACGTAGTTATGATCAAAGGAGCGATCGATCCTGACAAGCCTACCCTGGTGAGAGTGCACTCAGAGTGCCTTACAGGCGATGTTTTTGGATCGTTGCGTTGTGACTGTGGACCGCAACTAGAGGCTGCCTTGGAGGAGATCTCTAAGGAAGGTTCCGGGATTGTAGTCTATCTGCGTGGTCACGAGGGTAGGGGGATCGGAATTGGACATAAACTTCGAGCCTACTCACTGCAAGAGAACGGCTCCGACACCGTAGACGCTAATGTAGAACTCGGTCTCCCTGTGGACTCCCGGGAGTACGGAATCGGGGCACAGATCTTAGTTGACGTTGGGGTCCGTTCCATGAAACTCATGACGAATAATCCAGCTAAGTACGGTGGCTTGGAGGGTTTCGGATTGAACATCGTTGAAAGAGTACCTCTACGACCAAGGGTGAATCCAGAGAACCTAACCTATCTGCGTACTAAGAGAGACAGGATGGGCCATCTCTTGGATGGCTTGGAAGAGTACGAGGCTAAGTACGATAAGAAAGACGACGGTGATAGCAAAGGTGTCTGAGGTGACCCACCAACAAGTGACGCGTATCGAGGGTTCACTTATGGCACAAGGTATGAGATTTGGTCTTGTCTGCTCTCGCTTCAACGAGTTCATTACCTCTTCACTGTTACAGGGGGCTAAGGACGCTCTTTCTCGACTTGGGGTTGCAAACTCAGAGATACTGGAGGTGATGGTACCCGGAGCCCTTGAGATTCCCCAAGCTGCACGGGCTTTGGCCAGGACTGGCTACTGTGATGCCATTATTGCTCTTGGTGCTGTCATACGCGGTGATACAGCGCACTTTGACGTGGTCGTTAATCAAAGCGCTTCGGGATTGAGTGCTGTTGAAGCGGAGTACGCTATTGTAGTGACGAACGCCATCCTTACCACTGATACCATCGAGCAGGCTATCGATCGTAGCGGCGCCAAGGCTGGGAACAAAGGGTACGAAGCGGCGATGGTTGCGGTAGAGATGGTAGATCTTTTTAGGAAAATTCGATCCTATGGAAAAGGCGACTGATTAATTTGGTGAAAGAGGAAAGTTGTTAAAACTAGTTCTGCCCAAAGGTTCTTTAGAGAAAGCGACCTTGGAGCTTTTTGCATCTGCTGATCTAACGGTTGAGAGAAGTAGTGAGGTCGACTATCGAGCTTCAATTAGCGACCCCCGTATCTCCGAAGTTCGGATTCTGCGACCCCAAGAGATACCAACTTATGTCGAAAAAGGACTTTTTGACTTTGGTATTACAGGTAGAGACTGGGTGGAAGAGACCGGAGTGGATGTAGTATCGATGGGTGAGCTGCATTACTCGAAAGCCACGACTAGACCTATCAAGGTCGTGCTTGCAGTGCCTTATGACTCGGAGATCAAAACTCCGACTGATATAAGTGACGGGATTCGTGTTTCGACCGAGTATCCCTCTACTACAAAGAGATACTTTGACGAACTTGGAGTCGAAGTTGAGGTGGTGTTTTCCTACGGAGCTACCGAAGCAAAGGTTCCTGATATCGCTGATGCAGTTGTAGAGATAACGGAGACCGGTAAGGCTCTTAGGGCGGCCGGACTTCGTATAATCGACACTTTACTTGTATCACATACTGAGGTTATTGCTAATCGAAGCGTTGCTGCTGATCCGGATAAGCTCCACGCTATAGAGCAGATCATGACTCTACTTGAGGGAACCTTGTCGGCGCGTTCTAAGGTTCTGGTCAAGTTAAACGTTGGCGAGCGAGACTTAGAAGTCATAATCGGCCTGCTTCCGTCTATGAAAGCTCCGACAATCTCCAAACTCTATGGCGACCTAGGATACGCTATTGAGGCTGTCGTTCCACGCCATACCATCAACACCTTAATACCAGCGCTCAAGGATCATGGGGCGACGGATATCTTGGAGATACCGTTGTCCAAAATCGTTCCCTAGGTTACTGGCTGCTTTTGTGAATGGCTAAGTATAGGTACGCTTCGTTTTGGATGTGAGAGACGGATAATCCCGAGACCTGTAATCTATTTTGGAGAATAGTCTTTACAAATTTTACTACGTTGCAGTTAACACTTCTGATGCTTCGTCGATATTGACGGCTTCTGTAGGATGAAGTGGTTCCAGTGCGCGTTTTGATGAAGCGTACCAGATGAACAGGGTATGCTGATCGACATCCACCGACTCTACGACGCAGACACGGGAAAGGGACGGGACCGCTTGTACAACGATAAACAAGCGCTGGCCAGGGGATAACATAGCAGCGAAGAAATCAAAATGATAGCCGCGCATTATTACGAATTGTCCTAGCCATAACCGGGGAACTATCGGTGGCGGTTGACATCTTTATTTGCTTTAGACCATCGATCGGACCTTTATAAATGCTTGAATTCATATCGTTGGTATTTATGGTTGTATCTACTCAGCACGTTTACCCCGACTAACTACGGGCAACTCGGCGTCCATGTCAGTGCGGAAGAGATTGGAAGCGACCTGTAGTGGCTCTTGGGTGCTTATCTATTAACGTACCGACAAAGTTTTTGTAACAGAGGCTTTGTAACGTAGTGTGGGATTGTCTAGATAGTTCATGGTGGAACTATGGGTTCATTTGATGTTTGAAGGGGAGCGACAAAGTTTTTGGAGAAAGTATTAGTGGCGACCTGCGGACTTAGTCCGCAGGTCATTACGGAGTCTGTGTATGCACTCGCACTTTGTGCTGAGGTTCCGTTTTACCCCACATCGCTAAAGGTAATCACGACCCTAGAAGGTAAAGAAAGAGTGCTTAGCACGCTATCTAGCCACGGGGAGGGTTGGCTTTTGAGGTTGTGCCAAGAGTACGATCTAAAGCCGCTGGACATCTGTGAAGAGGATATCTTGGTTCCCCCTAAGAACGTCACAAAGGGTGGAAGTCTAGAAGATATTAGAACCAGTCGGGATAATGCGATGACAGCGGACACCATAGCGCAGTTTGTAAAGGAACTGACCGAACGTGAAGATGTTATGGTACACGCATCGATTGCGGGTGGTCGAAAGACGATGGGGTACTTACTCGGATACTCACTTTCTCTTTTTGGTCGCGTGCATGACAGTCTCTCACACGTTTTGGTCTCCCCTGAGTACGAGTCCCTAGAGGGGTTTTACTATCCATCCAAGGAACCATTGTTGCTATCATCCAAGTTCGGCACTACTTTAGATGCTTCTGCGGCTCAAATCGATCTGGCGATTTTACCTTTTGTACGGCTGAGATCTTTTCTCCCCAATCACCTTCTTAATGGAAAGGTAAGTTTTTCTGAGACCGTGAATGCCATACTGTTAGGTCCAAATCTACGAGATATAAGGGTTGAGGTTAGGACATCAAGGGTGATCATCGATGAAAGTTCCATAGTACTTACGCCAATTCAAGTTGTAGTACTGAGTTACCTTATTGAAAGGGCCAAGGCGGGAGAGGGTTTGCAGTTTCCTCGAAAGAACATTTACGATACTGAACTTGGCAATGAGCTCTTGGCTGAAGCGAAGAGACTTGGCGTTGATCTATCCCTTAGACAAGACACGCGGAATCGCCTCGCTCGGGGAGTGGACAGCTCCTACCTATACACCTTGTTTTCAAGGCTTCGTAAGAGTATTGCAAATGTTGTGGGAATTGACATAGCCCGAGTGCTTTTAAAAGAGACAAAGTCCGGGGTCGGGGAGAAGAGCGTTGAGTTTGGGGCCGATCTTAACGCTGTGACCTTCAGCTCGCAATGCGATTGAAGGGAGAGATTTGAAAGTTTTCAATCAACATGTGGTGAAGGTTCATCTGATACGCTTGGGCTATCCGTTTCGCGACTTCGGAGGTTGTATATGAGAGAGATGGCGCTATATAGAGTTAGTTTTTCGACTCCAGCGCTTTTAGGCAGCGCAGAACCTACCGTTGCAGAACTGCGAGTTCCGCCATTTCGATCCCTCCTGCGAAGTTTTTGGCGAGTGGTATATGCAGCAGATGGAGAAGTGCTCGATACAAACGCGATGTTGAGTGCTGAACAACAGATCTTTGGAGGAGTAGGCGGAAGAGGTGGCGGAAGTGAATCCTTTCGCCCCAGAAGATCATTAGTGGAATTGGCGATCACGAATGACAAAGGTAAGCCGACACTTTATCCAATTGAGAACGGATATGAGTTTACGCCAAAGCCAAGGCGCGGGAGTGGTGAACTTGCACAGCGTCTGGATTACCTCGGGTACCCGAGGGTGACTACAAATAATAAGGTTACAAGTTACAAGCAGTCGCTACTTTATACCGATAAAGAGTTTGTTTTAAGAGTTGCGTGGCCAGCGACAGACTCCTTGAGAAGCTCATTGTCAGAACAACAGGCGGAACAACTTTTTTGCGCTCTTGAACTTATGTCGCTTTTCGGTACAGTGGGAAATCGAAGTAGACACGGCTATGGCTCCTTCTGTATGTTCAATATGGATGAGGACGAGCCATTCTATTCCTCTAGAGAAAAGCTGGAGGGTGAACTCTCCCGAGTTGCCTCAAAGTACCTGAGGTCCTGGGACAGGTGCTTTGGAGAGAAGATGGATATGTGGCCCAGATCCTTTGCAAGCCTAGAAAATAATAGCAAGCTGTCCGTGTTTATGAGCGAACAGTCCTTTAGCACCATTGTTGATGCTATGAAATCGTTGAGCGAAGTTTGGAGTAGTGCGCGCAAAAAGATGGGATCTGACAAAGAAGTTTTGGGAAGTCAAGGTAAAGGTCGAGATGTGTGCGCTTCTGAGAGATGGCCGTCGCAGCTGAGAGCCAAGATATTTCCAATTGAGGTAGAGGATAGAAAGAGGCAATTTGTCGTTGTGTTGTTTCAACTGCCGTATGGGCCCCAATCTCACAAGGAGATTTGGAGGAAGGCCCATAACTTTCTGTTCGACAATGGGTATCAACCCCTGTTCAATACAATTGGAGGGGTGAACTGAAGGTGGATAATGAAAGAGCTCAGCTGCGTTTTAAGAGAAAACTTGCAGCATGGATTCATGACCCCGCAGAGAAGGCACTCGTTCTAATGCGTGATCCCAGTGGGCACGAGGGAGGGACGGTTCGATTCTTAAAGGAGAAGCTGAACCTTGAAGATAGAAGTTGGTTTAATGCTACGGCCGATCACTGGGCATCTGCGAGTGATAGACCCCAGTTTCCTAACTCTCCGCGTGAAAATGGTTTCATGCGTACGATCTCCGTAATCTTCTCCAAGGATCCGGTGATTAAGCATCCAATTTCAGGGGAAGAGTTCGATCTCTTGAACCTAGAGTCAATCGACATAGGCGAGATGAAAGCAGCGTCCTTCGATCACTTTGAGAAGCTTATAAGAACTGGTAAAGATGGGATAGATTATGAAGGGAGCTTTCTAGCCTTTTGGAGATTTGGTCCCGTTTCCCCACATGAAGGCCTAGCAGGTCTATGGTCTGTGCTTCCAGCAGATACAAGAGTGCCAGATCACAGCATCTGGAGCCATCTGGACCTTACGAGTGCCTTTGGTACGGCTATGGATAGCGATCCGGCGCTATTTGAGCTTGCAATTGGTCCAGTTCAGAGCTTTATCAAGCAGTCACGATCCACAGCGGACCTTTGGTCAGGATCTCATCTACTAGCCTCACTCTCATTTAGGGCTATGTCGGTGGTGATAGATCGTTATGGTCCTGACTCTGTGCTGTTCCCCTCTCTTAGAGGTCAACCCCTTATGGATCTTTGGTTGTTGCGTCGGGCACAGAAAATATCTGAGGAAGAGTTCAGTTGGTGGAAGGATAAGCTATCCGGTGCACTAGGACGTGGACAGTCCGACTCCTCACCCCTTTATTCTGCCTCTTTGCCTAATAAATTTGTTGCGCTCGTGCCCTTTGACGAAGTCGAGGGTCTCGCAAAAGATATCAAAGACGACCTCAGAACGTATGTCTTGGAGTTGGGAATGAAAGGCGCAAAGAAACTCTTTCAAAGCGCATACGACCGGCATATGCAAGTTCAGATCAATCGTCAAATGGCAGAGTTTCCTGAGATGACATGGTCGACTACTCGATGGCCAGGGAAAAGAGAGTCTATGTCTGAGGCATCTGGAATGTTAAAAGAGCTTCTAGGTGAGTTTCTTGGTGATAGCGATCGAGATAATGTACAAATGTTTTCCAAGCCCGCTTGGAAAGTACTGGAGCGAGTTGGAGAGTTGCCGGAGCCCGATTTTTTTTATAGGGCTAATCCAGGAGTCCTGTTTCCAGCAGTACTTGGAGTGGTTCAGGCACTCCAAGCTTCCTCAAAGAGCGAGAGGCTGTTTTCTGGTAGTACAGAACGTGACTTTCGGTGCTCTACTTGCGGAGACAGGGAATGGTTATGCACAGAACAAGAGGCTTTAGCTTATGAGAAACATTGGCCTTCTCCTGGCATTGGGAGGTCCGAGTCTATCTGGACGATGCTTGCTCGTAAACGTCCGCATTTGGCAAAAAAAAAGAGCGGAGAGTATCTTTGTGCTTTATGTTCCCTAAAGCGAAGCTGGCCGCTGCTTTTTAACGACGAAATAAAACATCTGCTTGGCCTGAAAATGCGGCGTTATATCGTCTCAACGCATGCAATGGCTGCCACAATGACCCTTATCAAAAACTTAGAAAATCTCAGAGAAGTGGAAGACCGATCGAACGATAGTGACGATGAAAATAGTGAAGAAGATGCTTTGCTACCAGCACTTCCTCCAAAGTTGTATATCGAGGCTCGGAAGCTTGGCCAAGTCAATGAGTTGCAGGAACAATTAACAGAATTAGAGGACTACCAAGGCGTCCAGGAATCCAAAGCGACAGGTGAGTCCTACTATGGACTTTTGAAGATGGATGGCGACTCCATGGGTCGACTGCTTCAAAGCGGACATGAACGTAAGTACATCGATAGCTGGCATCCTAAGGTAAGGAAAAGCGCAGAAAATGTGGCTGAAGAGGTCCCTTCTCTCAGAGAGTACCTTGACTCTCGACGTCTTGTCTCGCCAGCATTTCAAAGAAGTGTCTCGGAGGCTTTGGGCAACTTCTCAACGTTTATGGTTAGGAAGATTTTAGAGCGATATCTATACGGGAAAGTGGTTTACGCGGGTGGTGACGACCTTTTGGCCTTTATACCAACGATTGACATATGTTCCTCTTTGGGTATGCTTCGTCAAGGATTTTCGGGCCAAAGTACGTTGGGGGGCGTGAATTACTTTGAGAAGGTCGACATGAAGGTAGGCGGAGGTTTCTGTTGGGACAACGATTCGCGATCGACGGGAGTACCTTTGCGAATCCTACTTGGAAGTGAAGTGGCAACTGCTAGCTTCGGAGTGGTAATTGCCCATGCGAAGGCACCGCTTCCAGCGGTGCTATCTCAAGTGGATAGGGCCGAAGGTCTTGCAAAAAGTATGGGCCGTAACGGGTTTTGTATATCCATTATGAAACGAAGCGGTGGTGATGTGGGTATATTTGGATCTTTTGGCTCTCAAAGTTCAAGCGAAATACTTTCACCGCTCTTGACCCTAGATCGTCTTATCGGACTATTTAGTGACGAGTACTCAAGACGAGCAGCTTACATAGCAAGTACTTGGTTAGCAAGTCTTCCACCTCTGAATTCTGGATCGAGTGATCAAAGTGAATGGGAGGAAATGGTCGTATCAATGCTGAGATATCAGTTTGAACGTCAGATGAAAGACCCGGACGGGATCATGTCTGAGCAGGCTGACAAGGTAATTCGTTCTCTTGTTGTAAACGCCGTCAATGGAATGCTCAGACCTATCGACGCCCAATCATCTGATGCGGTAATGTCATCTGAGGCGAAGGCTATCTCGTCGGTTCTTTCGGTGGCAGAGTTCTTGGCCCGGAGTAAGAGGAAAGTATCGTGATGAGGTACTTTTTTGTTCGACCAGTCGACGTTGTAATGCTGCGTGGCAACAAACTTTTTGGCGAAGCTGGGAGTTACGGTGATGTCGTTGTGCCTCCCTGGCCATCTGTCTTTGCAGGGGCATTTCGAAGTTATCTGTGGAACACACTTTCAGCTAATAAGAGGCGACAGATAATTGGAGATCCGAGGATCTGGGGTACTTTTCGACTTAGATGGTTATCAGTCGGCCGCATCCATGGAACAGAGTTAGATTCGATGCTGGTGCCTTTGCCTAGTGACGTTGTGGTCTTAATGGAGGAAGGTAAGGCAGTAGGAATTTTAAAACCAAAAACAATCGATCGAGGGTCGATCACGTCATCTTCGGTACTTCCCATGCATATGGTAGCGTCAACGAGTGCCCCTGGAAAGACGACAAATCAAGGTCTTATTTCGAGTGCTGGCGTGAAAAAGTGGCAGGAGAGTCGACGGGGCATAGAGGTGTCCCAAGTAGGGCAGATTTTTATGTCCGATACCCGTCTGGGGATAGGTATGAACGTGGATTCGCGTACTGCCTCAGAAGGAGCTTTATACACATCAGATAGCGTAACAATGCGAGAAGGGTACGGTTTTCTGGTAGGCATCTGTGGTGAAGAGGGATTTTTACCCAAGAAGGGACTGCTTAGGCTTGGAGGAGACGGCAGGGGAGCTGAGTTTCTTGAAGTCAAAGCGAAGGAACAGGTTGACCTTGCTACAAGACCTTCCGAGCTATTGAGAAATTCCGACAGATTGAAGATCGCTGCTGTGACGCCTCTCATCTTTGAAGATGGCTGGATTCCAGATGGAGTAAGGCAGCAGGATAACGACTATGTATTGGAGCTTGAAGGCTTCTCAGCAAGGTTGGTTTCGGTAGCTTTGAAAAGATATGAAACTATATCAGGATGGGACATGGCTAACCGTAGGCCAAAACTGGCACGACGTGCCGTTCCACCGGGTTCTGTGTACTTTTTTGATAGGTGCGAGGGAAATAAGGAGACATTTTACAAGTGGTGCCGTGGAGGTATGCGTGATATGAGAAGGAACGAAGGCTTGAGAAGTACTGAGATTGAGGGATTCAACACCGTAGTTGTTGGTCTTTGGAGAGATAAGGAATAAGGAGATGTTTGAGAAGGCTGCGGTAATATTGTACTACGCCATTACCCCTACGCATATGGGGGCTGGTGATGGAGTCGGAGTGGTTGACGCTCCGATCCAGCGTGAGATTATGACTGGATATCCGGTGCTCTATGGCTCAGGATTAAAAGGTGCCATACGTCATGACCTCTCAAGAGAGTGGAAAGATCAGAGGCCTCGAGACCTTACTTTGATCTTTGGCCCAGAGTCGAAGGAGTCGTCGGAGCACGCCGGTGCAGTATCGTTTAGTGACGCGAATATAGTCCTATTTCCAGTAAAGTCGATGGAGAAAGGCTTTGTCTACGTGACCTCGCCTCTTTCTCTAGCTCGACTAGCTCGTCTTATCGAGGTTTCCAATGGCGATGCGGACTGGGGCATCGAAGCTCCGGACGACTCAGAAGCATTTGTTGCGTCAGGTTCTTCAGTTCTAGAGGTTGCCTTAGAAGATGATGGGGTAAAGAAAGTATCGCTTGAGTATTTTGAGTTTAACCTGAAAGGCAGCGAAGAGCTTTTAAAAGCTACTACCTGGATCGCCGAGCATATAAATGCATACGATGTGGATGGGTTTTTTGCCAAGAAACTCCGTGAAGACATAGTGCTTATCTCGGAGAAAAACTTCGGTTTTTTTGTCAACAACCATACTTCAGTGGAACCTCACGTAAAAATTGATCCAAAAACTGGAACTGCTGAAGGGAGCGCGCTCTTTTATGTCGAGAACTTGCCTCCTGAAACCCTTTTGGCAGGACTTGTCATGGCATCGAGAGTGAGGAGTCCGGAAGCGCAGGATAAAGACGCAAGCTGGGTACTTGACCAACTGAGCGATGAGATCGATAAAGAGATAGTGCAGTTTGGTGGAGATGCTACCTATGGACGTGGACTTATGCAGGTGGGGGTAGTTGAGTTGGATTTGAAGGAGAGTTAGGTGCCAGTTTTACACACTTCTCTTGAACAGTCTCGGGTTCAATATGCGTATAAAGCCGTAACGGAGGCAAAGAGCGACGGCAAAAGGTTTACAAGTTATCGATCTCGTACTAAAGGTATTGGTAATTTGATTATGAACGACGGACTGATCGGAGCTATGACGTTTATTTCGACTAAAAATGGCAAGGAGGATGGTGGAGAGATCCTCTTTCGCCATATGATAGGTTGGCTAGCCATTAGATTCCCAAATGACTTCAAACACGCTCGATCCAATAGCGTTACATCTGCCATAGAAGACCTGGTAAATGTGAGGGACTCCTCAACGTATATGCGTATCACTGAGGAGGCAATGTCCTTGGTGAGATGGTTGAGACAGATGGTTGACGTCTGTAAATCTGGAGATGAAGGATGAGTTCTAATGGCGGCTTGCAATTAAGAGGTGGAAACCCAAAGGAAAGTAACCCTACTCCTCTTGTGCCTAATTACCTCTACCGAAGGCTCAATGGGAGTGAGGGTCGATTTCCCTATGACCAACGAAGTGGAGGGCAAAGGTTTCACGGTATGGTGAAAATGCTCAAGGACGCAAAAGGCAACAAGGACGAAAAGAAGTCAGTCATAGATGGGGTTGTGGGCGCCGGGAACTCAGATGGTGCTTCTGGGGTTGACAAAACTACATGGGAGGCAGTCTGTAAGCGTCAGAGTGAGATTCTTTTGCGATGCTACGGAGATAACGTTTTGGCGCTACCCGTAGTTCTCACCTCCCCTCTTTTATGTGGGATCGGTGTGGAGAGCCTGACGGAGGTGGGCTTTTCATTCCAGAACCCTTATGGATTACCCTACTATCCGGGCTCGTCAATAAAGGGTTTGGCAAGAATGTGGGCATGCGAATTAGGCTTTGACGAGCGGAGAATCGATAATTTATTTGGCTCTAGAACTTGCCGGGATCAAGTAGGTTCAAAGGGAGGTCTCTGGTTTTTGGATGCTTTCCCTGAACCAAGGTACAAGCAAGAGATTCTTACGCCACATCTCCAAAAATACTTACAAGGCGAATGTGACGAACCATCAGATTATTTTACGCCCATTCCTATCAAATTTGTAGCGATCTCCCCAGGTGCCAGGATGTGGATATGGGTTGTTGGTCGAGGGGACCAAGATGACTCTTGGCGTGTGCAGATCCAAAAGATCTTACAGCATGCTCTCGACTTTGGTATTGGGGCAAAAACCTCATCGGGATACGGACTCGGTTTCGTAGATGAACAGCTCTTTAAAGAGAATGCTCTTCTAGTAGAGGGATATAAGAGGGAGAGCGTAAGAGAGCTTGAAAAAAGACGTAAAGAGGAAACTCTGGCGTCTATGCCTCCAGAGGAAAGGCGTCTGGAGGAGATGCTTGAACATAAGTTAAGCATTCCCAGTCGTAGCAGCAAGTACATATCGATCATGAAGGATGCTGAAAAGGATCCGCCGGATGAAGCTAGGGACTCGTTTTTAGCCTTTGTGGCCAGATTAGCCCAAGATGCATTCATTGAAGAAGATAAGTGGCTAACTAACGATGAGCTTGCTTCATCAAGTCTTCCTAAGAAGAAGAGATTTCTAAAAGAGGATGTCCGGCTGATCTTAAAGTATATATCGTCAAACACGGTCGAGTGATATGTCAACATATCTAGTGACTCGTCATAAAGGGGCTGCTGAGTGGGTTCTTTCGAATGCAGCCAAATACTCCGTTGAGATTGATAGAGTGATTCCGCATCTCGATATTGAACTTCTGATTCCCGGAGATGTGGTGGTTGGAACGCTTCCGATTCAGATGGTGGCGTTGTTGACGGAACTAGGAGTTGGATATGTGCACCTTTCCTTGACGGTTACGATGGATATTCGAGGTATGGAACTCACGTGCGAAGAGATGTACCGGCGCGACGCCCGGCTAGAGAGGTTCAAGGTTTGTAGAGATGAACCAGAATAGCGGGGGTATATGTGCGCAGATAAGTTTCGTGTCAGAAGAATCGGTGCCTAATGCGATAGCTTTGCTAGAAGAGAAACCAGATCTCTTGATTCTCGTTTCCTCTACCAAGATGCGAGGTTCACGACCCTATAACCAATTACGTGACTTTGCATTGAGCAGAGGAACCGAAGTGGTTACATTTGGAGACGAAGCCAAAGGAACGGATCTTTTGGACCTAGGTGCTTTAGCGGATGAAGTGGCGAAGTATATAAGTGGTCGTAGAGACATAACGTCTGTCTCGATCAACTTAACCGGTGGTCCTAAGACGATGACGATTGTCTTTATGGAGTTTGCTAAGTCTCTCAAAGATCTGAAATCGATGTGGCTATATATCGATACTGATGAGAGAGTGATTTGGAGGTCGAAGCCGTCACACTTTTCCCCAAATCGTTCCCTTATGCAGGGGTATCTTTCCTTTGAGGAGTACCTCTACGTTCAAGGGTATGAGGTAATGCGTAAACATCCTGAGTCCTATGGCGATGTCGTCAAAAATAGAGAAAAGCTGACCTTCCATCTGGCGGAAGTTGCGAGAGATAGTGCATCGCAAAAAGGTCATAGCCGCTCCATTTTGCAAGAATTACTCACACTCTTTACTAAAGCTCGTGTGAGTGATCGTGGAATAGCCTATAAGGACCAGTATCTCTCGAACGTGGATCAACGCTCTGTAAAGGTACTGGAGATGCTGACGGACTTCGGTCTTTTGGGATTGGAAAAAGTTGCGAACCATGAAAATCAATACCGAATAACTTTTCAAGACGTACCCTCAGCGCGATATATTGGAGGCGCTTGGCTAGAAGAGTTTGCTTGGCTCCAATTAAGCAAGGCGGCTCAAGGGTGTAAATTAGATTCAAACACCGTCATAAGCTCTGCTGTGGTAGTGAAGCCGAGAGAAGGGTCTGAGGATTCTTCAAATGAGATTGATGTTTTGTGCCTCAATCGAAACAAGATGTTGTTCGTCGAGTGCAAGTCCGGAGCCAAACCCGACAAAGAGGGTGGGGTTGCAACCTCTAAGCTGGCTGATTTGACTCGTAAAGTTGGTGGTCGCCTGGCGACATCAATTCTTGTAGCATCGGCACCTAGGCAAGAAATTCCATCTGGAAGAAGCACGGCAGTGAAGGTCTTTGCTGCGGAAGATCTCTTTGAGTTGGAGCGCTATTTTACGAAATGGTTGACCTCATAATGGGGCTAGAGATCCTAGTTGAGCTTGAACGTATTCCGTTGGTGACGGAAGGAGGCTTAGCGGATCGCTGGTTCTTGGAGGGGTGCCTTACCGAGGCAGTTGAAGTCATAGCATCTCTGATTACGAAGAGGGCTCCTGGAGAGCTTGAGAGATCAAGAGGGCTAGCAGCCCTAAATCGCCTCTTGACCCAACCTCCCTGGATTGCTTCAATGAGGGGTGACGGTGGTACGTTTGCAAGGTTTGTATGGCCAGGTTTCGGTGGTCCTGAGCTTGACCTGATTTTATCAATGGGCGACTCTGGGAGAGTCGGTAGTGTGCATATATGCAGGGTAGACGGTATAGCTGAAGACGGCGTGATCTATCGTCCGGCTAGAGATGGAAAAGGCCTAGGGCAAACGGATATCTCTCTAAGTGCGCCTCTAAATGTGGTATATCCGAGCCCACGGGACATTGTAATAGGTAGGCGTAAAGTTGACTATACAAAGGTGAAACTGCGAACCGAGGATGACGAATATAATTTCTCTAGGCAGGGTTCTGATCAGCTCAGTGGAGTAACCGTAAGGTTTGCAAAGTCTGTTCAAGATGCTCGGTACCTTGTGCGAGTTGTCGAATCTTTCAGAGCAGCACTTATGTCCAAGGCAAGCAGTCCTTTGGCGGCCTTTATCTCAGGAAAGCGTGGCGACGGCGTTCGACTAGATAGTCACCAACACCCTTATCTTGTTCCCCGACTTAGTGCCCATGGAATTGATGGCATTGTGATAGTTACCGAACGGAAATGGTCATCAGTTATCTTTGAGCTGACTCGAAAGATCAAAGATCTTTATGTTCCTAGCTTACATAAAACACTGATAGCTGGAGTCACTGTTGGTGGCATTGAGGATGTCTTTGGTGCTCCCGCTCATTACCGAGTGTTTCAAAGTTATACGCCATACGTTCCGTCGCGCTACATGCACAAAAATCAAGACCTTCTTGAGTTTGTAACTCAAGACATCGCGGCGGAACTGTCTAGGCGTGGCGTGAACTCCGATTTTCAAATAACACCGCTTAAGGGAAACGTGATTGAACGACCGGTGGTGCTATTGGATCGACGAACTCCCAGGAGCAAGGAGAACAAAGTCTGTTATGGATATGAGTTAAAGATTGAGATGGCTGACGCTACTAATTCCCGCCTTCTTCTTGGCCGATTGAATCACTTTGGGACTGGGGTATTTCGTGGTGTTGAGTGAATTAGGAGAGATACCGTCGACAGTTCCGCTTTCTATTCTTCGAAGCTTCCTTTACTGCGAGCGTCGTGCTTATCTGGAGTGGGTAGATGCTTACGATGTCAAAACCTCTGATGACGAGCATGGAAAGGACTCGTTATTTTTACATCAGCAGCTAATCAAACGGTGGGAAATGGAATTTGGTGAAAAGATAGAGGAGTCATACTTTGTGTCTGAAGATTTCAAAATGGAAGGCAAAGTCGAATACGTCGAAGACACCTTAGAAAAGCCCGTACTCTCTCGATCTACCCCGGTGCTTCTGCGCAACACTTATCCGCCTCCCGACGTAGCGGCGTGGCCCAACGACTTAGTCTTGGCTACTGCCATCGCAGCTTTGTTCGAAAGTTTAGCGACTGATTCCAACTCGGCGTGGATCTTCTATGGACAGGGAAACCAAAATAGTAGCCGTCATTTAGTAGAGATTACGACAGAATTGCGGACTCAGTTGGCTGCTCAAATTACGACACTGTTTGAGATGGTGCGCAGCGGTACGCTTCCGAAAATCATAGATGATCTCGATCGCTGTTCACGATGTCCCTTTGCGGCACTGTGCCATCCCGATGAGGTGGGACCACAAGAGGGTAAGCCGATTTGGGTATCAGATGATGTAAAGCGCCCGATGTATGTGACAGGAGCTGATCTATCGATTAACAAGGTTGGCGGACGTTTCGAGGTGCGCCGTCGTGAGGAAGTTATAGATGATGTAAAAGCCATAGAACTATCACAATTGAATTTGTATGGTGGTGTTCGTATAAGCACACAAACGGTGTCGGAGTTGCTCAAACGCGACGTGCCCATTTTATACTTCAGCGCGGGAGGTTGGTTTAATGGAATAACGACCAGTTCCTTGTCGGGGAGAATCGATCTGAGAATTCGCCAGTTCCATAGATTCCAATACGGGGATCTTGAACTTGCCAAATCGGTTGTCTCTGCAAAGGTCAGAAATTATCGTACGCTCCTAAAGAGGAACTCTGTAACGGTTGACTCGAGTGCGCTCAAACGCCTGAAGGAAATTTACTCAAGGACCATATTCGACTGCTCGGAGTTTCAAACTCTCCTCGGGCTTGAAGGTATTGCAGCAAAAATCTACTTCGAGAACTTTGCTTCGATGATTAAATATAGAGATGATGGCTACTCGAGCACGTTTGACTTTCAGGGAAGAAACCGTCGGCCACCCTTGGATCCGATTAATAGCATGCTTTCGTATGCATATGCTGTATTGATCAAGGATATATTTGTTGAACTTTTAGGTGTTGGTTTTGATCCTTTCTTAGGATTTTATCATAAGCCTCGCTTTGGGAGACCTGCACTAGCCTTAGATTTGGCGGAGGAGTTTAGACCGCTCGTAGCGGATTCTATTGTGCTTACGTTGATTAATAAGAGGATGGTAGACGATGAGGATTTTTTAATCCATCCGCGGGGTGTCACGCTTACTAGCTCGGGAAAGAAGAAGCTGCTGATGGCTTACCAATCTCGATTGAACTCGGAAGTGATTCATAAAGAACTGGGATATCGTATCACCTACAAGCGAGCTCTCGAGGCGCAGGCTCGGATACTAGCAGCGGTTCTAGTTGGAGATCGAGATGGTTACACACCTTTCATTACTAGGTAACTCATGAAACTCAGGCGTTATCTAGTATGCTACGATGTAGGAGATCCAAAGAGGCTTCGGTCGCTCGCTAAATGCCTTGAGTCCTTTGGTGACCGTATTCAATACTCCGTTTTCATCTGCGACCTTCCTCTTGTGGAACTGAACCGAATGAAGTATCTCATAACAAAGATTACCAACAATCAAGAAGACTCAGTGATTGTTATAAATCTGGGCGTATGTAGGCCGGAGTTGGAGGAGAAGATTTTGTTGATGGGCAAGCTCGCAATTCGCCCAAACTACGTTTCGAGAGTTTACTGAATGTTATGAAGAACGAGCTCAGATGAAAAGACGCTCGAGTCCTGCTAAAGGGTATAGTTTCACTGAAGTTTTAGCTAGTTTCTAATAGAATTTGAGGTTAAAGTTGGAGTTGCTCGAAATTGCCAGTTCGAGTGCTGTTCATAACTATTATAATGGAATGACTGTTTCCATGCTCGAAGGGGCGTGGCCCCATTACGACTCGGGAATTTGCACTCCGCAGGT
>JAJYHJ010000040.1 GCA_021784785.1 Actinomycetes bacterium
AGAGCACTTGGGCTGAGTTCTGGAATGTGATCAGCATGCCGGCTCCGGCACCCCTTTGATTGGGTGGTAGTGAGTTCATAATCCCAGCTTGGTTCGGTGCAGAGAAAAGTCCTCCAGCGAGTCCATTGACAGCGATAATGAGAGCAAACGTGATGTAGTTAAAGTTAATCGGGAGGAACTGTAGTGCAAGATACGTTAGTCCCTGAATCAAAATACCTAAGGTCGCAAATGGCCGGGCTCCGAAGCGATCTGAAAGCTTGCCAGCCAATGGACCAGAGGCAAGGAACCCAACAGTGAGGGGAATGAGATAGATGCCAGCCCAAAGGGGTGTTTGAGCGAAGGGGTATCCATGTTCTGGAAGCCAGATTCCTTGAAGCCAAACAATGAGAATAAACTGTAACCCGCCGCGTCCTAGTGCACCTAAAAGTGTAGCTATATTGCCGGCCGCAAATGCTCTTATACGAAATAGCTGAAGGCGAAACATTGGCGAGGGAGTCTTGGTTTCATAAACTCCGAAGCCGATCAGAGTTAGTACTCCACCAACTATTGCAGCAACCACTCCAGGGTTACTCCACCCCATTGTGGCGTGTCCATAGGGGAGTATCCCATATGTAATGCCTACCATCACGGAGATCAAGCCGGCGGCAAAAAGTAGATTGCCTATCCAGTCGATCTTTGCAGGCGTACGTATCCCTGTATCTCGTAGTTTGAGATATGCCCAGATAGTTCCAAATATACCAAAGGGGACTGAAACCAAAAAGACGAGTCTCCAAGAGACGGGAGCTAGTAATCCACCAAGGATAAGGCCTATGAATGACCCCGCCATCATCGCTATTGAGTTAATCCCTAAAGCCGTACCTCGCTCGTTGGAAGGAAACGCATCAGTAATGATAGCTGTGGAGTTGGCGAATAAAAATGCGGCGCCGATGCCTTGAAAGATGCGCATAATAATTATGTACAGGGCCGCGGATGTACCATGCATCCAAGTGATGGAGAGCAGTATCGAAAAAACGGTAAAAACAGCAAATCCCATGTTATACATTCGTACTCGCCCGAATATGTCGCCGACTCGACCGAGACTTACGACTAGCACCGCGGTGACGATCAAAAATCCCATGAGCATCCATAGTAGATAGGTGGAGTTGGAGGGAGTGAGCGGATTAACTCCGATGCCTCTGAAGATGTCGGGCAGAGATATCAATACGATGGATCCATTGATCGTCGCCATCAAAATTCCTATCGTAGTATTTGAGAGAGCTATCCACTTGTAATTCGGATGGCTGTTAAGAAATTCGGCGCTGCCTTCGTCTGAACCTTTAAGTCTTGTTCGCATGAGGCCTTCCTAATTTGAAGTTTTCTAGGTGTTCGTGCTTCACAGTGGTAGAACGAAGCGTATCTTTTCCGGAAAAGGTTGTATAGTACAAGTATATAGTGCTATTTCTGACAAGCGTCGAATATGTGTCGATTGTCACTCAAATAGAATTGGCAACGCCAATTCTTATTCTCTTCTTGAAGAGTTATCCCTAAAGAGTAATGTGCTCAGGCTCAATCCGATCTTCGTATACGGCGTCTCCTTGACGGTAGACGTGGTAGGCACTTTTTCCTGGAATCTCAGTTATAGCCTTTAGGAGAGTTGCGCCCTTGTAGTGTAAACCGACTCCATCTTCTGTAGCGTAACCATCGGGAAGTGTACCTTGTTTAATGAGAGCTTGAAACGTTGGTCGGCGCTGGCTCTCTGAGTCGTAGTGGACTCCATTGGATAATGGTATAAATCCTAGACCGTTAGTGACTGGCTGAAGTTCAGGGCCGAAAGAGTCGGTGGTACCACCGATGTGCCAGCAGATAGAACCAGCCGAAACTCCACCAAGAACTACGCCGATTTGCCAAGCTGTGTGAAGGATCTTTGGAAGGTTATGCAGCTGCCACAGGGCTAATAGGTTAGCGACGCTCCCACCGCCTACCCATATGACATCAGAGTCGAGAAGGTACCGAGAGGCATCGGCAACGCTGGGCATGGGGAAAAGTGAGAAGTGTCTAGTCTCGGTTTTGGCTACGCGACCAGCCTCGCTTAGCATGGCCTGGAGAGACCTGTCATCCCCGTTGGCAGTATTAATGAACGTTATTATCGGTGATTTGTTATTTGGATCGGAAACCTCAATCGCATAGTTGATCAGTGACCCGAACTCCAGCTCGGTGTAACTACCCCTTTTGAGTCCACCAGAGGTGGCGATGATCGTAGGTTCGGCGGCCGCCATCGATCTATTATACCTCTCTAGAGATCGCCTTCCAAGGATCTATACTAAAAGAACGCCTTACTTTTCTACAGCTAACGCATTTTTGGCTGAATTGATGGGTAATCTAAACTGTTGGGAATTCTAATGCTTCATCATTGGTTGACTAATGCAAGTATTATTCCCACCTGAGGATGTCTCAGACCGTTCCGTTTTGGGGATAACACAAGTCGGTAATCGATCAAAGTTGAGAGGAACTTTCGCGTTGGTTAGAACTATTAAAGAACATAAGGGTCTGATACTCCTGTTGGCATGCGTCGGGCAGTTCATGGTTATTCTTGACGTCTCTATCGTCAACGTAGCTTTGCCTGACATGAAGAGTTCTCTGGGTTTTACAGATTCCGAGCTTCAGTGGGTCTTGAACGCCTACACCCTATCCTTCGCTGGTCTTTTGCTGTTAGGAGGAAGGATCGCTGATATTTTTGGACGTCGTAAGGTGTTTATGATTGGGCTTGGAGTCTTTACGCTTGCTTCAATGTTGGGGGCAGTTTCGACGGACCGTAGCGTTTTGATCTTCGCACGAGCCGTCCAAGGTCTAGGCGCGGCAATCCTATCTCCGGCTACCTTGACGATCATAACTACTACTTTCTCTGAAGGGAAAGAGAGGGCCAAGGCACTCGGGGTATGGAGTGCGGTAGCGGGCGCCGGTGGGGCAGCAGGCGCACTACTTGGTGGCGTTCTAACTGACCTGTTGAACTGGCGTTGGATCTTTCTAATCAACATTCCAATCGGCGTCGGCGCTGCTTTTCTAACGTTCCTATATCTGTCCGAGCTGAAGCGAAAGTCAGATAAGAAGGTTGCACTGGACGTTCTTGGTTCAGTACTCATCACTTTTTCAGTGACGGCGCTTGTATACGCTTTGGTAGAAGGTGGAAGTTTTGGCTGGACTAACAGTAGAACCCTTTTGTCCTTTTCCCTATCGGGAGCGTCTCTAGTATACTTCTTGATTCATGAAGGCAAGGTGGCGACTAATCCAATCGTGCCTCTGGGATTACTTCGATTGAGGCAACTTTCGGTCTCAAACATCACGATGTTCTTTGTGGGCGGTTCTGTCTTTGCGAGCTGGTACTTTCTGTCGTTGTTTATGCAGCAGATCTTGGGGTACAGCCCGTTGAAGGCAGGGCTGGCCTTTGTGCCTCAGACGCTGGCTATCGTGGTTGGTGCTCAAATCTCATCTCGTTTGGTTGGAAAGATCGGTGTTAGACCTCTGATTGTTGTTGGACCTATCATCTCCGCGGTCGGACTCATGTTGTTTCATGGTATCTCTATCCATAGCACCTATCTTGGTTCTCTTTTTCTACCGAGCGTACTTACGACACTCGGAGTTGGACTTGCCTTTACTCCGCTAGCCGTGGCGGCAACCTCTGGTGTGCATCGAAGTCAGGCAGGACTTGCTTCCGGCCTGCTCAATACCGCAAGGCAGCTTGGGGGCGCAGTGGGGTTGGCTGGACTTAGCTCGGTTGCTCTATCCTTTACAACCTCAGATACGAAAACCCTTATAGCTCAGGGAAGGTATGGTCTCCATGAAGCTGCTCTTGTGGCGGCTTCTGCTGGATATGCGAGATCTATGGAGATCTCTGCTGTGATAGCGTTGGTCGCCGCAGCCTTTGGTGCCACTTTGGGCGGAAGGCAAAGGCGCATGGCTAACTCTAGTGATGAAGCTATGGCTGTGGACACCAACCTTGGAATAGAAGGTGTTTAGGAGCACTTCAAGGTCCAAGGGGATAGTGCATGTATTTGTGAATCGTCACCGTTAGTGTTGGATCAGTAGTAACCCGTGCTTTGCCACTGCGTTAGTAACCTTGATGGAGACTAGAGCTAACTATGGCTATAGTGTGATATCATTATTGGCTAGCTTTTTTGACACGTGTTCGGCCTAAGACTCTGGGCTAGCCTTGATGACGTCTGATGGGGAGTTAATCATGAGAGAAGATACGTTGATCTGTTTTTTGGGGCCGTTGGGAACCTCAGACCACAGGGCTATTGAGCTATTCTCTGGTATTGGTGACTACGTCCCCTTGCCGATGACATCGATCTCCGAGATAGTACAAACCGTCAATAACACCCCAGGTTGCTTGGGTGTGGTGCCGCTTGAGAACTCAACCGATGGAGAGCTAACTACGATTTCAGACAAGTTGATATTTGATGCTACTGACATACGAATTCAGCAAGAGTGTGTACTCGCTGAAGTTATAAGCGCGTACGGTCTTAGTGATATCTCGGTGGCCACCACGGTCGTTTCTCATCCTCAAATTTTGGAACTTTGTTCTCGTTTTATTAGAGAGAGGGGGCTAAATACTAGACATGCAACGTCTACCTCGGAGGCGTGTCGAATAGTAGGACGCGAGCGCGATGTTACATTGATCGCTCTAGCTCCTCCAGCAGTAGGTGGTCGCCTCGGTCTGGCGGCCTATGACGATACGGTTCTGGACGTTCCTGAGATACGGACTCGATACGTGCTGATAGGTCAGACAATAGCAGCAGCTAGTGGATTTGATAAGTCTGTTTTTGTCGTGACTCCGGCTTTTGATGCCGTCGGAGCGCTCTCTGGCGTGCTGTCTTCGTTTACGAAGCACTCCGTCAACATGTTGTCGATCCTCTCTCGTCCACTACAGACCAAGATCGGTTTACACAGCTTTTATATCACATGTGAGGGTCATATACGCGATCGGGCCCTTAGGGACACCGTAGAAAGTCTGTTGGAAGCGGGGCACTCTGTAAAACACTTGGGTTCTTTCCCTCGTTGGAAAGGAGCTGAGGTGACTACGCCGTTTGCTACTTTACCGCTTGGCTCTATTGAGCCAGATGACTTGAAAAAGAAGACCGTTGCGGACCTCTTAGGAGTTTAACCGGCTATGAAGGTTGCGATTTTGGGACTTGGCCACATAGGTGGTTCTTTGGCGAAGGCACTGTTTTGCCGTAATGTGGAGATTTGCTGCTATGACAGTAACCGAGACACGGTGGCAAGAGCTGTCGATAGTGGTCTGAGTTGTGTCTACGATATCTCTGATGCGATAGTTGAAGCAGACCTGATCGTTCTAGCTGTACCAACGACATCAGTCTTAAGTGTCCTCAAAGAGGTGCTCGGTCGATTGAAAATACAAGGAACTGTGGGCCGAAAGGTGGTTATCTCAGATGTAAGTTCGACTAAGTCAGAGCTAATGGACCGAGTCTTTGAGAGCGTAAAAAACGCTTCATCTCAGGTTCTGGAGGTTGAGTACTTGAGCCTCCATCCCATGGCGGGGAAGGAGGGGAGCGGGTTTGACTCCTCAGTTAAGGAGCTTTTACTAGCGAGCACTTGGGCAATACTGCTTGAGCGAGATCCTAGCTCTTATGCAGTCTCTTTGGTGATGAAAGTTATAGGTTCTCTTGATGGAAGAGCCTTGTTTGTCGATCGAAATACTCACGATGAAGCCGTTGGATTAATATCCCACATTCCACACCTTTTGTCGTTTGCCTATACTCAACTCGTTCAAACCTCTGCTATAAGAGACATTGCCTTGCCATTGAGGGCAGGATCTTTTAGAGATTTGACAAGGGTTGCAAATACCGATCCTGACAAGGTAGCTGCGATGGTGGTTCCAAATCGAAGCAGCCTCGTTGCACTTATCGACGACTTCATGGATATTCTCAAAACGATGAGATCGAGTATCGATAGCCAAGACCGGTTTTTGGAGTTTGCATCGCCGCTTTCAAACTTCCTAATGGTACATGGCGGAGTCTCTGAAACCTACGTGGAAAAAACCTTGACTGTGCATGGAGATAACCTAAACTCTGCGTTGTTACAGCTATCTAAAGAGGGCGGACTAGTTGACTCGATTGCCAAGGTCCTCGACCAAGATATTTTCGAGATCTCTTTCTCGGTAAAATAGCGCTGCCTAAGATTCGAATTGAATGGCAGTTCTAGATGATAAGATGGGCTTTAACTTCTCGTCGATTACCTTTACATGTGCGGGGTGCTTAGCGTAGATTTGGTACGACTCAAGATCTAAAAACTCTGCGACTACGGCGAAGTCGCAGTTTGTGCTTGGAAGTGCCGCTCCTTTGCCGGCGCGAAAGCTTTGAATCTGTGGGATCTGGTCTTTGAGCGCTTCCAAGGCGATCTTCAACCTCTCGACCTCTTCGTCTTTCGTCTCTTGATTGAAGGTAAATAAGGCGCAGTGGGTTATCAACGATCGACCTTTCATAAAAGATATCTGGTCGCAAGTTTACTGTAGAGATCGAGACGCTCCGCCGTCAACTACGATGCTCGCTCCGTTGATGAATCCAGCTTGGCTCGAGCATAGAAAGGCGACTACTTGTCCGAAGTCCTCAGGAGATCCTATGTGTTCGTCCTCTCTCACTGGCCGCCCTTTTCGAAGGTTACGTAAGCGGTCAGTTAAATGAAGACCTGGTTGTACGGTATTGAAAGTTATCCCACTTCGCGCATAGGTGTGTGAGGCTGACTTCATGTAGGCAGTAAGGGCTACGCGTGAGGTATTGGAAAGTACCATATTTTCAGCGGGTTCTCTGACATAAAAGGATGTGATAGCCACTACGCGCCCCCAACAACTGGTTTCCAGGTAGTCAAGCGATCCCTTTATAAGCGCGACCATAGACAGGAAGTTTGTTTGGAGAGCCGACTGCTCATCATCTAAAGAAAGATCAGCTACGTCTCCTGGCTTTGGGCCACCGCTATTTAGTACTAAAATGTCGAATCCAGCTATCGATTCAAGTGCCTTTGTTAATGCGACTTGCGCCCCTCGTGGAGAGGAGAGGTCACCTACTACTGTGGTTATCTTGACAGAGGAAGAGATTTCGGACAAAGCTTGGTGGGCGGTTTCTAACTTAGAAGGGGTCCGGGCGATCAAGGTTACATCTACCCCTTCTTTGACAAGCGCCCGTGCGGTTTCAAATCCTAAACCGCTCGAACCGCCTCCGATGAGCGCCCTTTTCCCACGGATCTGAAGTTCCATCTCAAATATCGTATTGGAGTTAGACGCAACCTCCTACATTATCCGATATTTGATAGTTTCACCAAGTACTCGATGATCTCTTTATGATGTTGGTGTAATCCGTGGCATTTTCATCAGTCACGCCGGGAATCCCCGTCCGTAAGCGGGGAGGGATAGGCGCATATTAGCTCGGTCTCCTTTGGTTCTCTATGTATGTCCTCAATACATGTAACCATTCAGGTGGTTAGAAGTTGACCACCTGAATGGTTACACCAGATCACTTCTCTATACCAACCTGGTGTAAGAAGGACATCAACGAAGGCTTCAACATCGGAGATCTAGAGGTTCGACGATTGAACCGCAAGTGGGACAGATCTAATCCCTAAATGCGCTTGGGTCAAGTTCCGTAATTACCCGTGAGTGGAACGATATAAGCACATGCTTCCTCAGCACGGGTTATCAAAGATAGATCTGGTAGGTGGTTTGTGAGCTTCACTTGTCCTGCTCCACATCTAGAGCGTATCGCAACCGTCGAAGTCATCGAACTGGATATAGGTGTTACTCACACCGTAACTAAATCCGATGGACAGTTTCTCGACATACCAACACTTCTCTCCAAAGGAGAACAACAGCGCAAGCGTCGGTTGCAGAGACAACTCACTCGACAGGTCAAGGGCTCGAATCGTCGCAAATCTACCAAAATAGCTCTAGCCAAAGAGAAAGACCGTCGTAAGGACTGGATAGAGAAGACGACGACCGATCTAGTGAGAAGCTATGACTTGATCGCATTGGAGAATCTAAAAATCAAGAACATGACCAAATCAGCCAAAGGAACGATCGAGAATCCAGGAACCAACGTCGCTCAGAAATCTGGTCTCAATCGGGTAATTCTTGAACAGGGTTGGTCACTGTTTAGAAAGCGCCTGACCGATAAGGCTACCAATACCACAGTACCAATCGAAACAATCACAATCAACCCTAAATACACCAGTCAGCGCTGTTCCAAGTGTGGTCACACGAACAAAACAAATCGCAAGAGCCAAGCTATCTCTTGTTGTATATCGTGTAGATACACAAACAACGCAGACATAAATGCAGCTAAAAATGTAATCTCAACCGCCGTAGGACATACGGTCACAAGATGTGGAGGGATATCGCACGCTACGTCTAACAAGACACAGCACAGCGACCCGATGAAATGTCAACCAACCAGGGTCGCATGAGAGCGACTTTGAAAGCCTCGTCCGTAAGGGCGGGGAGGATGTCACTCCACGAGTTGGGGCGTACGCGGTCAAGGTACATCTTTTGTGTTTGAGGATCGTTATCTTAAGACTGAAAGATCAGTTTTGCAAAAACTGTTAGTTAATTCTCATTAGCATCAAGTTTCTACTCGTTATTGGGAAGCGTTGCGTTTCCCGAGACATTCTGCTTCAGAATCGAATTGTTAGTAAGTTAAGGCCTGTTTGTAGAGACTCCGAGTGCTCTGTGGAGTTGAGCGCTCGGAGTCTTTGTGCTGGGTGATATGAGGGCTGGGTGTATTGGTTATGCGTTGGGCTCTGTTAAGCATCCTTCGGCTTTCCCGAGGTGTGCGAGACCAAGTAAGTCTCCCCATTGATATGAGGTTGGTGCATTGCCGTTGTCTACTGGATTCATTACTTCAGATGGGTCTGTGACGTGCCCAAGCCCTAAGACATGGCCGAGTTCATGATGAACTAGCGAGATGATCTGTTCCTGAGATAGCGCATACGAAGACGTTATAGAGGCTTCTCCAGTAACGTATACCCACTGCTGACCGTTCCAGGCCGGAGTGGCACCCCCTTCTCCAATCACTCCGCCTGATGGCATGAAGTCGGTATATCCTGTGGGCTCCCACGCTACTAAAACTGGTGCCCAGACTGTAGATCCGTTGGGTCCGCTCGCAAATACTGAACGCCCCTGGGAAGGGAACTGAGACGTAGTTCCAATGTAGTTGAACGTTATACCTGTAGCGCTCGAAAGATCGTTGAAAGCTTGCTGTACAAGTGCAAGACCGTCAGGCGGCGCAAAGGATAGATTAACCTGATAGTTGATGACTTGACAAGGATTCCAACGGATCGGTAGCTGATTTCCTTGAGTTTCCAGGAAGCTGTATCCTGCCGATGCGGGAGCTGGGTTGAGGTTGGGTACTAAGGATTCACTGTACGGAACGGAAACGTTATTGTCGGGAGTGAGGCTGTAACGGTTCCACGTTTGTGGAGCCGAGTTGGGGTTGTAGGGCGCGTTGGAGCTATTCGGAAAGCTGATCGCACCGTTATTATTTCCTACTATCCAATAGCCGTTGCCTCCTACGCTAGGCGCCATTCCCATAACTGAGCCAGATATTGAGCTGCCTACGGCAGACCCTTCAAATGGCGCATTGAATGAGAATATACCTCCGTCCGAGGCGACTAGCCAGTACCCTCCCGTCAGAGAGTCAACGGCCATGCCAACGACGGGCTTGTTTAGCGGATGACCGCCCATTGATCCGTAGAACCTGGCATCACCAAAGGTGAAGATACCTCCATCTGATGCCACCTCCCAGTACCCTCTGCCGTCTGGCGTAGCTGCCATGCCAACGACGGGCTTGTTTAGCGGATGACCGCCCATTGATCCGTAGAACCTGGCATCACCAAAGGTGAAGATACCTCCATCTGATGCCACCTCCCAGTACCCTCTGCCGTCTGGCGTAGCTGCCATGCCAACGACGGGCTTGTTTAGCGGATGACCGCCCATTGAGCCGTAGAACCCGGCGTCACCAAAGGTGAATATACCTCCGTCCGAGGCGACTAGCCAGTAACCTTTCCCGTCTGGAGTTGAAGCTATGCCTACAATGGGCTTGTTTAGTGGATGCCCGCTCATTGATCCGTAGAATCCAGCGTTACCGTAAGTGGTCACTGCGCCGTCAGGACTTACCAACCAATAACCACCGTTGTTGGGCGTTGGAGCAATGTCAACCGATGAGGTTGCAAAAGAAGGTAGTTGTGTGGGCTTTAGAACCGCTTCATTGGTTGCCTTGCCTAGTGGAGCCTTTGCACTCGTTGTAGCTGAGTTTAACCAAGATGGGACGCCTGTTATAAGTATGGCTGTGATGCCGAGTGCGCCTATCTGTCTGCTCCACCGTCTCTTAAATCCTCGATTTTTCCACCGCATCTTCATAACCTCTGTTGTATGATTGCCTCTGAGTTAGATATCGGTACTGTGGGTGGTATACTTGAATAGGTTTAGTGCAGAGAGTGGTCAAGCTGGGGATAAATAGCACTAGATGTGGGTGAAGGAGCTTCGGAGTTCGTTACTTTAGGTGGTACTTGCGAATTGTTATTCCACGCGATTGGATGGGTGCCTACGAGTCTTAGATGGAGGTCAGCAGCTTAGAGCTCGTCGTAACCTCGCCGTGAAGGTGGAAGATAGCGCGTACAGAGTTTTAGTACTTGCGCGACATCGACTGTGTTAGTACTGTTGAACTTG
>JAJYHJ010000110.1 GCA_021784785.1 Actinomycetes bacterium
CCGATCTAATGTGTCTTATTGAAGAGTCGAGTAATGGATCGTATACCGGTAAGATGGCACCTCCTGGCAGTCCAAAAACAACCTCAACCCCTTGCATCTCGAGCGACTTTATTAGAGCCTGAGCTCCCGTCAACTTCATAGTGCCTCCATGATACGAAAAGACCTCCCATCTGGGAGGTCTAAATGCGCACACCGTCTCCGAATGTGCGCTAATTAAGTACTAGTACTACAAAAGAAAGAGTAAATAGCATTTGTTGAGAGTATAGCGCATAAGTTCGTGTCATCCCAACGTGACCGCACCCAAATCTGCTCCTTGGACTAGCTTCGCATACTTAGCAAGAACTCCATAGGAGTATCGGGGCTCCTTCGGTGTCACCTCACTGAGACGTCTCGCCATCTCTTCTTCAGAGATCAATAGGTCTATGCTATGGTTATTCACGTCAATGACTACTTTATCGCCATCTCTAACTGCGGCAATCGGACCACCATCTGCTGCCTCAGGAGCGACGTGTCCGATACAAAAACCGTGGGTACCGCCGGAGAACCTACCATCGGTCACCAAAGCCGAATCAGACCCTCGTCCCGCTCCTTTCATAGCACCGGTTACAGCCAGCATCTCACGCATACCTGGACCTCCCTTCGGGCCTTCATAGCGAATGACTACAACAGATCCAGCCTCGATCTTGCCTTCCAAGATCGCGTTCAATGCAGCTTCTTCACGATCAAAGACTCGAGCCACACCTTCAAAGTAGTCTTGATCGATACCTGCAACCTTAACCACAGATCCTTTTGGAGCAAGCGAACCCTTTAGAACCGCGATACCGCCGATACTATGGATCGGATCCGATAGGGGGTGAATAACGATGCCGTCCGGTTTCGGAGGATCTAGATCGTATAAGTTCTCTGCGACAGTCTTCCCCGTAACTGTGATAAGATCACCATGGAGCAAACCAGCCTCGTAAAGCTCCTGCATTACTACAGGAACGCCACCGATCGCATCCACGTCAGCCATATGGAACTTGCCATGAGGCTTGGTATCTGCGATATGTGGAACTTTGGCCGCCACCCGGTTAAAGTCTTCGAGATCTAAGTCCACCTTGGCTTCATAAGCGATAGCCATAAGGTGAAGCACCGCATTGGTAGAACCACCTAGGGCCATCGTTACCGCGATTGCATTCTCAAACGCCGGCTTCGTCATAATTTGGCGAGCTGTAATACCTTGCCTCAGCAGATTCATTACCAAGACTCCGGAGAGTTCCGCAAAATCCCGGCGTCTTGAGTCAACCGCCGGCGCAGATGCAGAACCAGGTACAGACATTCCGAGCGCCTCACCGATCGAAGCCATAGTGTTAGCAGTAAACATCCCGGCACAGGAGCCTTCCGTTGGGCAAGCGTTCTTCTCGATCTGAGTAAGCTCTTCTTCAGTTATCGTGCCAGCTGAGTAAGCTCCTACGGCCTCAAACACCGAAACTACATCGAGAGCCTGGTCCCTAAAGCGACCCGGAAGTATTGAGCCTCCGTAGAAAAATACCGAAGGTAGATCTAACCGCGCTGAAGCCATCAGCATCCCAGGTAGCGACTTATCACAACCAGCCAAGGTCACAAGGGCATCCATGCGCTCCGCGTGCATCATTACCTCGACGGAGTCGGCTATCACCTCTCGTGAGACCAAAGATGCATGCATACCTTCGTGTCCCATGGATATTCCATCGGAGACCGCGATTGTCGAGAACTCTAAAGGATAGCCCCCTGCTTTTTTAACCCCTACCTTTACGTCAGCGGCTAGTCTTCCAAGGGGCATGTTACAAGGCGTAACTTCATTGAACGACGACGCTACGCCCACCTGTGCCTTCGAGAAGTCTTCATCACGCATTCCAACAGCCCGGAGCATCGCCCGAGCGGGCGCTCGTCTATATCCGTCTGTAACCTCATAGCTGCGTATCTTTACCGACCTCTTCGATCGCTCGACATCAGACATTAGTCGCCCCTTTCAAGGCTGATAAAACAACACTTCTTGTTACGCATAACCTAACTATCTCTTTGTCTTAGTTGCAACAGCGTATCTTTTACAACCGATCCGTCCGCCTTGCCACCAGTAAGTTTCATAACTTTACCGACAAAAAACCCCATAAGTTGGTCTTGTCCTTCTAAAAATCTCGCCCACTCCGAGGGCGACTGGGCAACCACTGTCTCCACAACACTCCGAGTCTCGCCATCATCAGCCTTCTTTAGATCCAAAGCGGAGATAATATCTGAGACCGACTCATCCCGTTTGGTTACCGCATTTAGCAACACCTTTGCCTGCGAAGGCGATATCTCCTTGTCTTCCTCCAAACGCAAAACCTCAACAAATCTCTCTATTGAAAGGTAGGGAGCATCTGAGATGGTCGCAGCCAGTTCATTTGCGGTTCTAGCTATAGCTAATCTCGGGGAGACACCGACTTCGATCGCGTGTTTAACATACGGATACAACTCTAGATCTATAGCTTTTTCCACCTGGTCAGACATCTCTTCTCCTGCAAGAGACTCATTCAAAAAGGCCCGTTTAAGTTTAGGCGTATCGACGATCTGACTCTCAATACCACGAATAAACCCCTCGGTAGGGGCGAGCGCCTTTAGGTCCGGCTCAAGAAAGTACCTGTAGTCGTTAGCCTCTTCCTTGGATCGCAACGAGTCGGTCCGTTGTCTTGCTTCGTCCCAATGTCGAGTCTCTTGAATCGGCGCGTCGTCTCTCATGTACAGTTTTACATGTCGTTTCCCCTCATAGTCGATGGCACGGACCAGAGAGCGCAAAGAGTTCAGGTTCTTTATCTCGCAACGCGTGCGAAGCTCGGATGAACCCATTGGGCGCACCGACACGTTCGCATCGACCCTGAGCGACCCCTCTTCCATTCGTCCATCACTTACCCCGAGTGCCATTAGCACACCTCGTAACTCAACGACGTACTCCCTAGCTTGATCAGGAGAGTGAATATCGGGAGCACTTACTATCTCAGTTAAAGGAACTCCAGCTCGGTTATAGTCGATCAAAGAATAAGCGCTCTTGTCCATTCTTCCAGACAACCCCATATGCGTTATCTTGCCCGTGTCTTCTTCAATATGCGCCCTAACGATTCCAACGCGATGGCCAGACGGTAGATCCAAGTATCCATCTGAGTTAATCGGAAGATCATATTGAGAGATCTGATAGCCCTTCGGAAGGTCTGGGTAGAAGTAGTTTTTTCGGTGAAACGTGCTCTTTCGAACCTCGCAGTTCAACGCTAGACCGATCTTTATTGCCAGCTCGACCACCGTTTTGTTCAGAACCGGCAAGGTCCCAGGAAGTCCAAGACACACTGGACATACGTTGGTATTAGGAATATTTCCGAACTCGTTCGCACAAGAACAAAAAAGTTTAGATCTAGTTTTGAGTTCGGTGTGGACTTCAAGGCCGACGACCAGTTCGTATCCTTCGTACAACCAAGGCGTCCCTATCTCATAGGCAGTGTTCGATCTAGGCACGAGCGTCCTCCAAGTTTTCTTTAGCAAGCCGTTCAAGCTCAAAGGCTGCTTGAAATAGAAGTGGTTCCGACATGTCCGGTCCAAGAAGTTGCACTCCAATCGGAAGACCGTTGTCGGCCAACCCAAAGGGAATGCTTACAGCAGGGTGACCCGCGAGGTTAGAAGGAATGGTGCAGATGTCGTTCATGTACATCGCCATCGGATCGTTAGATTTCTCACCGATCGCAAAGGCGGTGGTCGGTGAAGTGGGGCCTAACAACAGGTCAAAGTCCTTATACACCTCGTTAAACTGCCTTCTAATTAACCCCCTAGTTGCGAGAGCTTTCCCGTAGTACTGGTCGTAGTACCCTGAAGACAAGGCGTATGTTCCCAACATTATCCGACGCTTGACCTCGTCTCCAAAACCTTCAGTCCTAGTCGAAAAAAACATATCCGTAAGAGATGAACCGTCCTTACGAAGACCAAATCTCACCCCATCATATCTAGATAGGTTCGACGACGCCTCTGCCGGTGCGATCACGTAGTAAGCAGACAGACCGAGCGTCACCGCCTTGGCACTGACAGTATCAACTTTTGCGCCACGTTCTTCAAGCAGCCTCGCAGCCATGAACACTCTATCTCTAACCTCTGTGGAACAGTTATCGACAAGTTCCGAGACGATGCCGATTCGCAACGACTCTACTCCAAACGCCTCCCTCTCTACCAACTTGGGGCGTTCCCCTAAGATGGAGGTAGAGTCCTTCGGATCGCGTTCTCCAATAACCTCTAGTAAAAGAGCTGCGTCTTTGACGGTCCGAGCAATCGGACCTATCTGATCTAAAGACGACGCAAAAGCAATAAGTCCATAGCGAGATACGTAGCCATAGGTCGGTTTTACGCCCACCACGCCGCACAGTGACGCCGGTTGCCTAATCGAACCTCCTGTATCTGAACCTAGAGCCAAGATGCTCATCCTCGCTGCGACAGCAGCAGCTGATCCACCCGAAGAGCCGCCAGGGACTTTCGAGAGATCATGTGGATTCCTGGTCACTTTATAGGCTGAGTTCTCAGTTGAAGATCCCATTGCGAACTCGTCGAGGTTCGTTTTCCCAACCACGAGTCCCCCAGCATCCTTTATCAGCTCTACTACTGTTGCGTCATAGGGCGGACGCCATCCTTCAAGTATCTTCGACGCTGCTGTAGTTGGCATATCAGACGTCACCATATTGTCTTTGACGGCAACCGGAACTCCAACTAGTCGTCCTACAGTCTCACCGCGTAGGACTTTTTCGTCCAGCACAGAGGCCTTCTCCAGTAACGCCTCGGGGTCGAAGTGCAAGAACGCAGAGATGGAAGGCTCTCTCAGCTCAACTTGAGCAATCACACTTCTCACTACCTCGGAGACAGAAATCTCCTTGCTAAGAACAGCTCCGCTAAGTGAGTACGCATCAAGGTCTAAAGGGTTAACTTCCATCAAACTCCCTCCCCAAGAATCGGAGGAACTCTAAACATGTACTCCTCAACCAGCGGAGCACCTCGCAGAATACTTTCCCGTTTCATTGAGTCTTTAGTATCGTCATCTCTGAGCGCTCTCTCATCAACGTAACTGTAACGCTCCTCGTCGTCTAACGACAGATCAAGGCTCTCAATATCAGCCATATGAGAGATGACAACAGATAGTTGCCTTGCGAAGACTTCAGCCTCTGTTGGTGTCAACCTCAAGCGCGAGAGAGCTGCCACATGGAGCACTTCATCAATGGAGATCTTTTCGGACATGGCAACATCCTAGATCAAAGCACGCGCTCGCACGGTTAAATAATATAATTGAGGAGTCCCAACAACCCGATCCAACTTTCGCTGCCCAAGAAGTCACCTCGCATCTATAAAAGGTTCAGCAACGACTCTGACGAGGTCACCACGTCAAGTTTTACCCAACTCCAAAACTTCCAAGTAGAATCGCTTAAAAGAGCGCATATACACACCAAAGAGGAGATTTGTCGTGTCAGAGAAGTACCCGTTTCTTTCACCTGCGTGGATTGAAGCCGCAAGAAACCTCCGTAAAGAGGCCATGGAAAAGACCGGGAAGATTGAGTTCGAACTAAGAATGAATCAGATCGTGACAGACCTACCCTTTGAAGAGCAAGAGTTACGCACCTACATAGATACATCTCAGGGCTTTTTGGATCTTGAGATAGGAGAACTCGACGGTCCAGATGTAACCGTAACGATCGACTACGAAACCGCTAAGGCACTCTTTGTGGATCAAAATCCACAAGCTGCAATCGAAGCCTTCATGTCTGGAAAGATAAAGGTTACAGGTGATCTAACCAAGCTTCTTGCGCTCCAAAGTAACGTTATGTCCTTTGAGTCAGCTGAAGGTATACCGGCACTAATTAAAAGTATCACTCAATAAGGAGAGCGTTACAAGATCGTCCGACAAGTAAAACGCAGACGTAAAGCAGAGACATCCATACAAAGCACGAAACAACCTAGAACCAAATAGCGCTAGCGCCGTGATACCCCAAGAAGTCCTTCGCTGCGCAGCAATATGATACTCGTAACTAAACACAGAATTTAGGTAGTATCAGGCCATGTAGAGGTCGACTGAACTCCCGTAGAGCACCTGTTGTCCGAAGGACGGATTTGTAAATATCACTACCTTAGCTTTTTTGGGACCGTAGACGTTTCCAACCTGGAGCCCGGCACTTTGCAGTGCCTGTTCTGCTTGGCTTAGTGAGTCATCTATCACATTTGGAACCGTCACATACTGAGGACCTTTGGAGATAACGACTGATATCGTAGTGCCAGGTAGCACCATAGAACCAGGAGGCGTACCTTGTGAAATAACATCGCCAGAGGGAACCGTATCTGAGTAAGCGGTTGAGGTGCTTACAGCCAACTGGTCTGAGGACAACGTCGATGTTGCGGCTTGCTGTGACTCACCTACGACGTTAGGAACTGGAACCGGAGCCGGGCCCTTTGACACAAGCAAAGACACAGTAGAGTCAAACGGTGCCAACTGGCCAGTAGCTGGAGTTGAAGATATCACATCTCCAGAGTTCACGCTTGAAGAGTACTGGGTCTGGAGCTGATACTTTAGATGTTTCTGCGTCAAAAGTTGTTCAGCTGCAGCCTCAGATAGTCCAGCCAAACTCGGAACAGGGACCGGTGGTGGACCTGCAGAAAGCGTTAAATCAATGACTACGTTCTTGGCGATTAGTGATCCAGCTTTCGGAAACTCCGATACTACGAGACCCGTTGGAACTTTCGAAGAGTACACCTTCCCTGAGACTAGAGCCTTCAGTCCAACCTTATCTATGCTTGACGTGGCACTTTTTGGAGTAAGTCCGAGAACTAAGGGAACCTTGGCGCTGGTTGCCTTTTGGTATAGAGATGCTGCCGCAAATGCAACAGAGGCCAAAATCAACGTTACAAGTACCCACACAAAAAGCCCACGCCAGCCTCCCAATACTCGCTTTGACTTAGTTCCATTCGCATCTGGTCCATCAGACTCTTTTGAACTCGATGTAAAGTCCGTCGGCGGTGAGGTATAAAGGGAGGTCTTGTCACTAGCGTTAGATAGGTCGCGATGAGACACTGAGAGTATGGTGCTAGTCGCCTCAACCTCGTCATCAAATACCGTTAAGGTATCTGACTCTCCATCTTGGACGCCAGAAACAGGATTATAGCGGCCTTGTGTCTGAAGTCCTCGATCGGTTATATCGATTACCGTAGACAGCGGAGAACTCCGTTGGATTACTTCTTCAAACTCGTCTCGGTGTAAGGCCGGTATCGTCTTAGGAGGATCAAAAGACCTCGACAGCGCGAGAAACTCTGCAACGAACTCCTCTGTCGTTGGTCGTTTATTGGGATCCCGTCTCAAGGTTCTCGCTAGGATCGGGCCCATAGCTCCAGCCTCTTTAGGAGGTTCAACGTCTTGGTTGAGCCTTGCCCGCAGTATCTCGAACGTGTCGTTTCCACTAAATGGAAGCCGTCCCGACAACATCTCAAAGACTATCAAGCCCAGGGAGTAAAGATCGCTTTGTTTTAGGGCCGCCACGCCGTTTGCCTGTTCGGGAGATGCATACTTTGCCGTTCCTAAAAGCACGCCCTTGGGTTCACTCCAAGCAGGTTCTGCTAGCGTCCTTGCCAGTCCAAAGTCTGCAATCTTGATATGCCCACCCTCATCAAAAATTAAGTTCGCTGGCTTTAGATCTCTGTGGATATAGTTGCGCTTGTGAGCATACTCAAGCCCTGAGGCACATTGAAGCGCTATCTGCACGACTTGTGCCTGAGTGGGTCTCCAGCCTGTAGCTAGATGTTCCCTTAAAGAGCCACCATTTAGGAGTTCTAACACCAAATACGGTCCCGCGAGAGACTCACCCGAGTCATAGACAGACATAATTGAAGAGTGTGAGAGTGCAGCGGCTGCTTTAGCCTCCTCTTGGAAGCGTCGAAGAAACACCTTGTCGCTAGCGAGCTGTGAGTGCAATAGTTTTATCGCTACCGCCCGCGACAAGGCAGTAGAGTCAAAGGCTAAGTAGACGTCACCGGATGCGCCGTGGCCTATCGAGGCCAAGAGTTTATACCTACCGCCTAGTACTAGGCCTAACTTGTCTCCAACTCTATTCGTACTACTCAGCTAATTCACCTTATGCCAGATAATCGAAAGTCCCAACCTTATCCAACCTTGTCTCCGTCGCCACGCTCCAACGTCTCTAAGAACTCGTTCTCATCGATGATCCTAACCCCTAAGCGTTCAGCCTTTGTCAACTTTGAAGCTCCCGGGTTTTCACCAACAACGAGATAGTTAGTCTTTGTCGAGGGAGCAGAGGTGACCTTTCCTCCACGCAAAGTTATCGCTCTTTCAGCCTGTTCACGAGTAAAACTCGACAGCGTTCCAGTCACCACAAAAGACAGTCCAGACAAAGTAAGATCAAAGCTCTCTCCGGGGCCTTCTTGGAGGCCTGCTTCACCTATACCGACTTCAACCAGGGACTCGACGATACCTCGAGTAATTGGATCTCTGACGAACTTTACTACAGAGTTAGAGATTATCTCTCCGAGTCCCTCGATCTCACTTAGATCCGCAGACTCAACCACCAACAACTCAGACAGAGACTTGACCTTACTCGCAATCTTGATCGCAGCAGTAGCACCAACATGTCTAATGGCAAGACCGACGAGCACTCTATAGAGAGGACGACTTTTTGACCCCTCAATCGCATCGATCAACTTTCTTGCGGAGATATCTGCAAACTTATCGAGCCTAAGAAGGTCTTCAGCCTGAAGACGATACAGGTCAGATGGACTCGTTACTAGGCGGTTTGATACTAACTGCGAGACTCGCTGCTCACCAAGTCCTTCAATATCCATCGCTTCTCGAGATGCAAAGTGAGAGATTCGTTGTACAATCTGACCCGAGCAAAAGTAGTCGATACAGAAGTAGTCAGACTCATTCTCTCTTCTAACCAAAACGCCACCACACATCGGGCAGGTCTTGGGGAAGGTCCATGGTTGGGAGTTAGTAGGTCGACGAGCCAAAACGGGTCCCACAATCTCTGGAATTACATCGCCTGCCTTCCTAACGATGACGTAGTCCAAAGGGCGTACATCTTTTAGGATAACTTGATCTTCGTTATGCAAGGTTGCTAATGATACCGTAGATCCTCCCACCAAAACCGGCTTCAGTATCCCAAAAGGAGTCGCTTTCCCCGACTTCCCAATTGAGACCATTATGTCTTCTAGTAAAGTTATCTGCTCCTCCGGTGGGAACTTATACGCAATGGCCCAGCGTGGTGCCCTGGAGGTTGAACCTAGCCTCTCTCTCAAACTAAGGTCGTTGATCTTTACGACAGCTCCGTCAATCTCGTAGTCCAAGTCATGACGGCGTTCGTTCAAATCATTTATTCGTTCCTTGATATCAGTCTCGGAGGCACTCAGAACAATAGAGGGATTCACCGGGAAACCGAGGTCTGCAAGGTACTCAAGCGTTTGGAGGTGAGTTGTAAAGTCTCGTCCACCCCTCACCTCACCGAGTTGATAAGACCAAAAACTCAAGGACCTTGACGCGGTGACCTTAGGATCTTTTTGACGAAGGGACCCTGCTGCGGAGTTACGAGGATTCGCAAAGACCGGCTTACCTTGTATCTGCTGGTGTTCGTTTAGAGCTTTAAAGGCAGCTATAGGCATATAGACCTCGCCACGCACCTCCAAGAGGTCGATAACGCCACTTTCGAGACGTTTGGGTATTGCAGAGATCGTCTCAACATTTGCGGTCACATCTTCGCCGGTTCGTCCGTCTCCTCGAGTAGCAGCACGGACCAAAACGCCACTCTCATAGACCAACGATATCGCCAAGCCATCGATCTTAGGTTCTATCACGAAATCCAACTTTGCTTGGTCTAAAGAGTCAAGCTGCGACACGCCTCTTTTAACTCTTAAAAACCAGTCGTCAAGCTCTTCGAAGGAGAACACGTTGTCTAAACTCATCATCGCAGACACGTGACGTACTGGTGTGAAAAGGCGACTTAGAGAACCCCCCACCTTCTGCGTAGGAGAGTTAGGGGTTCGAAGTTCAGGGAAGCTACTTTCAAGCTCTTTTAGAGCGACAACGAGTTCGTCATAGTCATAATCCGAGAGAGTTGGACTGTCTTTCACGTAGTACGCCACATCTGCGTCCTCTATCAACTGGCGAAGCTCAGCCGCTCTATTTTTAGCCGCTTCGAAGTCTTCCATACCTAGCCCTTCACTAAAGCAGATCCTAACACGACGTCATCTTCGTAGAACGCTAAAAGTTGACCGGGAGCTACAAGTCTTCTAGGTTGTAGATACCTCAGTTCACGGCCGAAGAGTCGAGCCGCGACAGTTGCTCCATGAGCTGCTCCTTGAACTTGTAGTACCTTATCCATGAGATCAGATTCTCGGTCATACACGCTAACTAAGTTATGTATATCCTGGGTCGTGGTAAGAAGGTCTCTGTCAGACCCCAGTACGACAGTTGCAGATCTAGGGTCTTTCGCCAGTACGTAATGGCGCTTCGCATCCCCTAAGGTCCCAACACCTTTTCTCTGCCCTACGGTCACAGTCTCAAAGGTAAGGTCGAGATT
>JAJYHJ010000156.1 GCA_021784785.1 Actinomycetes bacterium
GTAGCGTACTACTTCGACCCAGTATGTCCTTGGACGTGGAAGACCTCAAGATGGCTGGTGGAAGCGTCGACGAATTTAAACTTTGAGATTTTCTGGAGGCCGTTTTCGCTAACGCTGTTGAACAATGGCAGCATTCCTGAAGAGTACGCGGAGGCGATGAAAGTCTCGTCAAAGGTCCTCAGAGTGATAACTCAAATGGCGATATCCGAGCGGAATAACGAAGTATTCGATTTCTATAAAGCTTTGGGCGAGGCATGGTTTGAAAACAGTGCTCAAGTGTCTGTAGACACCGTTGAGAGAGTTCTCGTGGAGCTTGAGTTGGGACACTATAGACAGTTTTTAGATGACGAAGCCCTAGATCTTGAACTCTCAGAAATCCATCGTTATGCACATGGATTAGCTGGAGATGGTACCGGATCACCTGTGCTTGAACTATCAAACGGAGTTGGCGTGTATGGCCCTATCCTTACCAGCGCTCCCAAGGGAGAGGAAGCTGCAAGCTTGTATAGCTCGGTGAGGAACTTGGTGTTAGACTCTAGATTTATGGAGCTAAAGCGTCACCATTAGCTAATCTGTACTTTAAATGAATCTTTTGTGCATGAGACAGAACAGACTTTATTGTGAAATTTATATCGCTTGATCGACGGAACTTTCTATAAGGATGGTATCGTGTACTAAACGTCCGATTGGGACGTGAGAGTGCCTTCGTTGTTCCTTACAATTCTGGTTAGCAAGGGAGCTAAGAAGCTGCACTTGTAACTAACTAGAAAGGTTAGGAATCAACTTGGATTCAACTCAATCTTTCGCGGGCCTTGGGGTCAGCGACTCAATTATTCGCGCACTATCGCAACTTGGTATTGAAACTCCGTCGGAGATTCAGGCCGCTGCAATTCCAGAGGCCCTTGAAGGCAAGGACGTGTGCGGAAAAGCGTCTACAGGATCTGGTAAAACGTTCGCGTTTGGAATTCCGCTCGTCCAGTTGGCAAAGAGGTCGAAGCCTTTAGCTCCAAACGCTTTAGTGCTAGTACCTACACGTGAGCTTGCTCTACAGGTACGTAATGTCCTGTTTTCTCTATCTCAAACTGATCCGGCTAAGAAGGTATGGATCGAAGCCTTCTATGGTGGCGTTCCAATCGATAGACAGATCAGGGCACTACGCAAGGGTGTCAGTATTGTTGTTGCGACACCTGGAAGATTACTTGATCTTATCGGTCGGGGTGCTATGTACATGAATTCCCTTGAGCGAATAGTTCTAGATGAAGCGGACCTGATGGCTGATATGGGATTCTTGCCCGATGTGGAAGAGATCCTTTCCCACGTTGGAAACGATCATCAGACGATGTTATTTTCTGCAACTCTTGATGGGTATGTAGATGTACTTCGTAAGCGGCACATGAACAATCCTGTTACTCACGAAGTTGCTCAGAATGACGATCGCACTGAACTAATGTCGCATCACTTTTTATATGTGGACTCCAGGAGTAAGAATGCTCTGTTGTCTAAGGTGACGAAGGGTGCGGAACGCTCGTTGGTTTTTGTCAGAACTCGCGACTCAGCGGAAGTTGTTGCGCAAACATTGTACGAAGATGGAGCAGACGCCGAACTACTTACAGGTGCTATCAAACAGTCAGCTCGAGAGAGAGTTCTTCGCCGATTCGCCCAAGGTAAAACACAAGTGTTGGTCGCAACTGATGTAGCGGCACGAGGGTTGGATATCTCTGGACTTGACTTAGTGGTTCACTATGATATGCCCGATGACGAAAAGGCCTTTGTTCATAGATCAGGTAGAACCGCTAGAGCTGGAAAGACTGGCGTAGTAGTTACGTTTGTTCAAGGTAACCAAGTACGCTCACTTCTTAGGATCCAAGAGCTGTTAGGTTTATCTCAACCAATTTTGAAGGTCGACCTTAATGATCCTGCTCTGGCTGGAATTGCTCAAGGAGAACAGCCCAACGCGCAAGAGTATAAGGTTCATACTCAAGACAGGTCGAGGTCGACTTCTTCGTCTGGGTCGAGATGGAGTTCTCAGAAACGAAGTACATCTTCAGGCTCATCGCGAAGCGGCGGAGGTTATGCTTCTAGGGGGCGTCAATCCTTTGACGGCGCTACTCAGAGCAAGAGGCGCTCTTCCTACTAGCAGATACCGACCAACTCGGTTCTAAATATATAGAATGCATCCTGCTTCGTGGTTATCAACGCTTATTGTTTCAATAGGTCAAACGAAGTGGGGTGTGTAATTTGCTCGTAATACGCCTCACTTATCTTGGTAGCTGTGACTTTGAGATGATCTCAACTAAGCCCCGATGCGGTGTTCATGGTTGCATCTGTAAAGTTCTTTCTATCATGCCGTCATAGGTAGAGAACTTGTATGTTACCCAAGTGCAACTTGCATGGCTGGCTTAAGGAGTGAGGCGAGTTGATGGCCGCCGTTGCTAAGAGCGTGAACCTCTGTACCATATGAATTATTGACTTCTGAGTTGTGAGACAACACGGCCGTCGGTAGACGCAAACGCAAAGATGTACAAGGAAATATGAAAAGCTGTGAGGCTCTTGTAATCCGCTTGGAGATATCGTCGAAGTTGATCGCTCTACACATTGACCTAGGAAAGCTGGAAGTATTGTACTACGGGGAAGTACTTTCACCGAGGATATATATCTTTTAATTATGCAGGTGGGAATTAAATTGGTTCATCGGTTCTCAAAAAGTCGTGAGCGTTGTCATCTGTAAGAGTCGATTTGGATCCCAATGAGTCTGACCTACCAGATGATAGATGGAATAGAGTACCGAAGGTTGCTAAAGGATTTTAAGGGACCGCTCGAACGCAATTTGTCCATTGGGTCGTTTTGGACCATAGAGTATTCGATGGCCTTTAGGTTGTTTAATCCGTTCAATATCAACTTCCGGGGACGAAAATACGAAATCTGACGTAGGTCAACTGTAGATATTCAGGACCGACATTCTGCGCACTTACAAGTAAGTATATTTCATTACGCTAACGTTACTTTATTGGGTTCCTGGCTGTAAGTAGCAGTTGGCACGTAGCAGTAGAGGGCTTTGGCGTCCAGTCGTTTGATCGTTATAATGATGTAGTTCCAGCTATAGCTTAGGTAGTGCATCGGCAAAGGACGAGACTGTCTCAAGACTATTAGCCAGCGATAGCAAGAGATCTTCACGTCCGTAGTTAGCCACTAGCTGAACCCCAATTGGAAGACCTGTGGCTGAAATTCCAAGGGGTAAAGAGATGGCTGGTTGGCCAGTTATATTAAACTGCGGTGTGAACTGTAAATATTCTAATACCCGGGTGCTTGATTCCACGGGGTCGGCCAAGTAACCGATCTCCGCGGGGGGTTTTGCTAGTGTCGGAGTGACTAGGACGTCGAAGTGTTCTTCGTCCCAAAACCTCAGTACTTGTCTTCGAAACTGCCCAAAGTAGTTGATTATCTGAAGGTAACTTGGAGCCGAGAGTGCCATGCCGACCGCGTAGTAGAACTGGTTCGTTGGTTCCAGTTGTGTTACGTCTAATGGCGAGTCAAGTAAGACGCTCCAGTTTGCTACGTCAGTGGCGACCATAGCCGATACAAAATTTATGAAGTGCCCAGGGAACTTGTCGTCTTCTAACGCTTTTGGATAAGCATCTTCTATATGGTGCCCCATCTCCTCTAAGAGCCGTATGCATATCCGAACCGCTTGACTGCACTCCTCGTTCGGACGTGCATCAGCCATTAGGGGTCGATCCAAGAATCCAATCCTTAGAGGACCCTGGTTTACTCGCAGTAAATCTGCAAACGAATTGGTTGTATGAGGAGCAACGTAAGGATCGCCGGATTCATATCCAGACAGTATGTCGAGAAGGGTTGCGGAGTCTCTTACTGTTGCACTTAGGACGTGATCTACTGAGGCTCCGGCCCAATGTTCTGTCTCAGCTGGACCGAGGGATACTCGGCCTCGCGTTGGTTTTAAACCAACCAGACCACAGGCGCTCGCAGGTATTCTGATCGATCCGCCACCGTCATTTCCATGTGCGATAGTTACGATCCCAGCGGCAACCGCTGCAGCGGAACCACCTGATGAACCGCCGGCGCTAAAGTTAGTATTCCAAGGGTTGCGAGTTGGTCCGAATGCAACTGGCTCAGTTGTGATGGTTGTGCCAAACTCGGGGCAGTTGGTTCTGCCTATCGCGATCAGCCCGGCGCGTTTGAGTCGCTTATAGATGTGGGAATCTACCTGGGCTCGGTAGTCGAAATGCTTAAGGAGCGCAGAACCCTGAGTGTGAGGCTCTCCGGCTATCTCGGCTCCTAGATCCTTTACTAGGACTGGTACTCCGTGAAATATGGTTTTTGCCAACTGTGGTGAATTGGCTTCGGCCAATGCTTTATCAAAGCGCTCATGAACTATAGCGTTGATTGTTGGGTTGAGCCTTTCGGCTTTATCTATAGCGGACTGCACAAGCTCAACGGGTGAGAGTTCACCCGATTCTATCTTGCGAGCGTACTCTGTAGCGTCAATGTAGTTTCCCAATATTACTCCTTGATCTCATGCAGATAGTACCATCAAAGAGCTACGAAGACTTTTCAAGGGGTAGTAGAAATAGCCTTCATATCATTGTAGATCCTATAAAATATGGGTGTACCTAATCCTGATGTAACGTCATAGCCGACCATCGCATGAAATAGACCTCCGTTCACATGGTGGTAGTCATTGTTCCCTCTTGTAACATCGACAAATGTTTTCTTGTCGCGTTGGTAAAGGTCATACAGAAGTGGATTTAAGAATCCAAGACGATGCATATCTATGCTTTCCATGAGAGCGATCCCTGAGGCGAAGATAGGGGTTGATCCTGAAGTCCCGCCGATGACGTCCCAACCGTAAGCGGGGGTATGGACTAAGAAGCCTTCTCCTAACGTGGAGACGTCTGGAACTAACCTGCATCCGTGAGGGTTTGAGCAGTTGTTTACTGCTTCGGGATCGTTTCTATAGATCGGTTGTTGATAACTTGGCATCGGCCAAATAGCGCTTACACCACCGCCAGAGCCACCTGAGTAGTTAGGATCGTTCCACACAGATGGAGCTGCTGTTTCAAGATTTCCTTGGTATTGTACACCTCCGACACCCGTCACCCACGGCTGGGACGCGGGATCATCGACGGATAGCGAAGTGTTGTGTCCACTTGACCAACAGTCAGCCGACCCGTCGTCTCCGGCTGCAGACATTACACTTTGCCCTTGTGCGGCCGCCTCTAAGAACGCTAAATTCTCAGCCTGTAGGTCAGCGGCGTAGGTATTGTCTTCGCAGGAACCCCATGAAGATACGATTAACCCAGCTCGATTTTGGGATACCATCTTCATGAACATAAGGTCCGAGTTAGCTTGGGTTGAGCTATAAACTATGACTTTAGCTTTTGGAGCCAACGAGAGAAAGTTCTCAACGTCTAGCGAGACCTCTTCTAGATTGTTTATCGAGTGATTTCCCGATCCACCGGATACTTCATCGTAAGAGATTGCGTTTCGTGGAATCGAAAAGCAGCTGAAATATTTTTCTAGTGAGGGGGTAAAGGACGTATTAGGGGAGGTGGGTTGAGTAAACTCAGGGAATGCGGCGACAACCCCTTTGCCGAAGTCACCCCTTCGATAAAAGGGATCCATACCATATAGTTGTGCGATGGCGCTTGGGAGGTATGCACCTTGTTGGGAGGCTTGCACCTTTGCTGTCGCACAGGAAGCTGTTGGCAGATTTTTCGGTGTTAAGTTCTGAGATGGTGCTTCGTTTTTAGAACGAACGTTCCCCTTTGAACTGACACGACGAACGAGCGAGTACGTACGGTGCTCCGTTATTGGATGCCGAATAGCTGGTATCGTACCGTTAGGGAAAATTCCCACTACAGCGACTATATGATTCGCGATCCACGGTGGAAACGATGGTAACTGATCCGCTTCTGGATACTCTCCAAGATCCCCGACTTTGGACTCGTGAAACGTTACCCTAAGAGCCTCCTGAGCATCATTTATCGTGCCCCTAACTTCCAAGACGAGGTGATCGTTCCATGGCCCGCGGTATGCCATATGGAACTTTCTAAAGTAGCTTTCGACTGCTCTAAGTGTTGACCGTGAAGCGCCAAATTTTTTTGCAAATTCTTTGGTACTTAGAAAATGTCCGTACTGCAGCGATCCAGGAGTCGATACTGTCCGGTCGAAGGATTTGAGTTCTGCTTCATGTGCGCTGGCCAACACAACATATGCATTCACGGTTCTGTGTACGACCAAAGTGTTCGGACGTGGCGAGCGGGAAGAGGCGTTTGATATTGCTATAACAAGTCCAATGAGAGAGAGGACGATCACAAGGACCAGTAGTGATTTAATTCCTCTCAATCTGTCTACGGGCCGCTTTATCCATCGGACTGGCTTTGAGACGCCTATCTCCTTTCCGCCTTTCTTGAATCGCCCATACACGTGAAGTTTAGAGTGGGAAAAGTTAATGCGTTGCTCTTGTGATTATTACGTTGAGTTTGCGTCGTGGTCCAACGGCACTATAGTAGGGTTATGGCCGCTAATGAACAGCCCAGTGGTAAGAAGAATTCGTTTGCTCCAAATGAGATAGATATGTTGGCGTCATCGATAGCTTTTGATGTAAAAGATCTAGACTCATTTCTTCCAGTTCTTGTTGATAAGATCCGAACACTTCAGGTTGGATCAGTGAGTGTAAAGAATAAGAAGAGAATATTTGGGTCTTCGAACCTTGAGAAAGCCACTTTTGGAGTAGGTGATCTGTTGTTCCAAATAACTCCCAAAGGGAACGGTTTACTACCGGTTTGTGTTATATCAAAGGTTATCGGTGGCGTGTCTGTAAAGAATCAACAGGTGACACTTGAAGAGTGGTTAAAAGAACTGGTTGTCGAGATGACTACTCATGCCGTTCAGGCAGGTAGAGATCGAGCGGCAATCGAACGTGCGCTCGGAATCGACCTGTAATGCCTTTTTTCCGCCGATCTAGAGTAGATCAGAGCAGTAAAAATAGCGAAGATCTTGAAAGGTCGTTGTTGAAGTCAGGAGAAGAGACCAGGGAAGCCTTGGAGGCTGGTCGGCTCCCTCCTTCAGCTCTAAGTAGGCTTGTTGCTCAAAGCACGGAGAAGGACAACTCGTTTACATCTGACTTTTCCGTAAATGAGTTCTTGCTGATGAAGCGAAACGGACTTAGTCCTATTACTCAAGTACTCGGAGCATGCGTATATCGTGTTGGCTATTACCAATTTCCCGGCTATGGAAGAGGAACCATAAAAGCTTTGGAAGACGCTCACAACAATGCACGTTCTTTAGCGTTTTCAAGGATGCTGAAGGAAGCAAAGGCAGTGAACGCAGATGTAGTTGCAGGAGTTAGGTTTATAGAAAACTCACTCGAACTAAGTGGCGATAGTTTATCGTACTCGATAATCGGCACAGCTATGAAGGCTCCTGAGATGAGAGAGATTTTGGCTTCGTCCCGTGGCAACCTTTTCCCAATACTTACCACTCTTTCGGGTCAAGAACTAGCAAAGTTGCTTACAGGTGGCTTTATTCCATTAGGTGTTGTGGCTCATACCTCCGTACTTTTTACGGCGTTGTCGTTCTCAACCTTACAGGCGATGCGGTATATCTATAACGGTGGAGGGAACTTCGAGGTTCCGGAGTTTACCCAGTGCTACTATGACTCAAAGAGAGATGTGATGGGAAGAGTTTCAGAGCATGCCAGAGTTCTGGGTGCATCTGGGATTGTTGGAGCCGATCTGAAGATAAGATCGCGCGGGTATACAATCTCTCAAATGGGTGGTGAGAATCCTGACTCTGCCATCTACACGGCGGAGATGGTGGCTACAGCCATCGGCGAGGTTGAAGAACGTGGCGAGTTAGAAAAAGCAAGAGTAGTTGTGAATATGAAGTCTTAGGTGGCTGATGCGACATTTTTAAATTCGCCAAACTTTGAGTCACACACTAATAATGAGAAAGGGAGCATTTACCTTGTCATATGATCCAACCTCTACCGAAGGTTTACCTAAGGATGCGGGAAAACGTTTGGCGCAGAATCGCGCTGGACTATTTACATCAGATCTTTCCGTAAACGAGTTTCTCCTCGTGAAAGAGGCTGGTTTTGAGCCCTTGGGGCTCGTAGTTGGAAGTTCGATATATCACATAGGCTTCCAATTTGCAAGATGGCAACAGAGTCAAGAGTTGACGGTGCTCACGCAGGCTATGTATCACGCTCGCGAACTTGCTATGACTCGTATGGAGGAAGAGGCGGACCAGCTTGGAGCCGATGGCGTCATCGGCGTGAGACTCGAAGTGGGAAGATACGAGTGGGGTGCTGACCTTGCAGAGTTCATTGCGATAGGTACTGCGATTAGACATAGAGAGGGCGTTTTACATCGCGCACCTGACGGGCGCCCATTTACCTCAGATCTTTCCGGACAGGACTTTTGGACCTTAGTACAGGCAGGCTACCGGCCCCTTAGTTTGGTGATGGGAAACTGCGTCTATCATGTTGCGCATCAAACTCTTAGACAAGGACTTGGTACCGCAATGAAGAACGTTGAGATGACCAACTATACGCAGGCTCTCTACGATGCTCGAGAGCTAGCAATGGCGCGCATGGGGGATGAGGCAGAACAAGTAGGCGCGGAAGGCATTGTAGGTGTAAACTTGTTCGAAGGGTCTCACGGCTGGGGCTCTCACACGATCGAGTTCTTCGCTGTTGGTTCTGCAGTGACTCCAGTGTCTAAGGACCATACCATAGTAAAACCCCAGATGGTCCTATACATGAACGATTGACTTTCAGTTATCTCGGAGATGTGTAAGCGTTAATTAGTTGCTCACTATTCGACTAACCATGCAAAGTACGACAGCTGACGTTTGTCTGCTGATATCATTCGTTCAGGGTGCCATTGCACCCCTATTATTTGGTTAGACTCTACCGCCTCGACTACACCGTCAGGCGAGTATGCCGCAGCCTTTAGTGATGGAGCTAAAGTTTTGATGGCTTGATGATGAAGCGAGTTTACCGACGTTGCTCCTTTGCTTATTGTAGAACACTGTGAGTTAGGCTCGAACTCTATCTCATGTGCAAATCCATACTCCTGCTCGACCACCATATGATTTTGGTACCCTTCTGTCTCGAGGTCTTGGATTAGTGTTCCGCCCAGTGCAACGTTTAGAATCTGAACTCCTCGGCATACGGCTAAAATCTTCTTACCTTTGTTGGTGAAAGCTCGAATCAGAGAGATCTCAAGTATGTCGCGATCGTCTTCTACTCCAGTAGTTTTACTCGATGTCTCCTCGTTATATAGAGCTGGATTTATGTCAGTTCCTCCTGAAAGTAACAGAGCGTCATGGTTCGTTGCAACATGGGAGGCGTATCGATCGATAAGATCGGAATTCCCAAGTTTCATATACGCAAGTGCTGTCATCGAAGATACTGGTAACGACACTCCACCAACCGCAATGAGGGAGTCCACGTATCCTTGATGTACCCCGTAGCGTTCTGTTGACACCTTCCCGAAAGTTAGGGCAATCTTTTTCATCTCAGCGTCCATTTCTATAGATATCAATTATGATGGCGTCAAACTGACCTTCTGTGGCGCTTAAAGTTAGGTCGGTTCGCTTTATTTTAGCTTTCGGCAAGAGCCTCGTGTCCGTGATCGATCTTATACGGTGAATCTTGTGGGATTAGTCCTTCATCTCGGGTGAGTCGTACGCCAGCCTTCTTTGCAAGTCTTGGCTGCACAACTACTGCGATGAGCGATACTACGATCCATGTTCCAGCAACTAACGGTATCCACGCTAGAGCTCCAGTTGGATATGGATATAGATTTCGCAAGATCGTATAACCGAGCATTAAGATTGCCATGGTAGGCATGATCATTTCGTATCTGGGTACTACCAACTTTTTGGAAATAAATAGCAGATGGAAGGCTCCCGCTGTGGCTAACAGGTAAACAACTAAGAGAATCAAGGTGCCAATAGTTCCGAACCAGTTGAACTCATCGAAGGCCGTGGCACCTAATATGGTCGCCACGAACCACGTAATGATGGCGGTGACACCCACGATCGTAGCGGTTGCTACCGTTGGCGTATCGTAACGATCGGAGATGTTTAAGAGCGGTTTAAACTCGACGCTATCCCTATTTATTGCAAACAGCAGTCTTGACGCACCAACGGTAGAGGCAAGTGCACAACCAAAGGCCGATACCACAGTTCCCACGGTGATCATGTTTCCAATCCAAGGAGTGATGTAAGTCCCGCCCAAGGACCCTAAGAGAGAACCAGTATTGATGAAGTTGTTGATCTCTTTAGTGGAAGTTCCGAAACCCATCACCTCTACGGCGGTGACGAAGACAAAGTACAGGCCTCCGAAGACTGCTGTCCAAAGGATAGCTCGGGGTATGTCGCGCTTGGGTTGTTTTGCTTCCTCGCCCAAGGTTGCTGATGCTTCAAATCCGGCGAAGGATAAGA
>JAJYHJ010000081.1 GCA_021784785.1 Actinomycetes bacterium
CCTTAGCGGAGGCCGGCTTCGCTCTCTGGAGTTCCTCAATAACGGCCCGGAAGTTGTCAGCGACCTGTGCGACGCTGAAAGAGACCTTTCCAATACGAATATGAACTATGCCGACTTTATCGGTTCGATACTCCACTCGCCCGCCTTTGAACTCCGTAACAGCTCGACCAACGTCATTGGTAACGGTGCCAGTCTTAGGGTTGGGCATAAGCCCTCTTGGTCCAAGTACCCGACCAAGACGACCCACTTGGGGCATTAAATCAGGCGTCGCTATTGCTATGTCGAAGTCCAGAAACGCTTCTTTCTCGATCCTTGCAACGAGGTCATCGGCGCCGACCACATCGGCCCCAGCCTCTCGAGCTGCAGTAGCTGCATCGCCTGCAGCAAATACAGCAACCCTTACCTCCTTACCAGTACCCGATGGAAGTGCGACTGTACCGCGAACAATTTGATCGGCTTTGCGTGGATCGACTCCCAGACGAACCGCAACCTCGACCGTCTCGTCAAACTTCGCTCTAGCAACCTTTTTAACAAGATCGATTGCCTCTATGGGTGTATACAGCCTCTCCGCATCGACTAGCTGAGTTTGAGCTTTTTGAGTTTTTGTAGCCTTCATCTTTATAGATCTCCCAATCACTTCTCTTAGGTCATTCGACCACAGATATTCCCATCGACCTCGCCGTGCCTTCGATCTGACGTATAGCTGCGTCAAGGTCATAAGCATTGAGGTCTTGCATCTTGGTTCTAGCGATCTCAGCAACCTGTTCCTTCGTCACAGTACCTGCCTGTGTACGTTTGTTGGTTGCCGATCCCTTCTCAACTCCGGCAGCCTGACGTAGAAGTACAGGCGTCGGAGAAGTCTTAAGTACGAAACTAAAGGAACGGTCATCGTAGATCGTTACCTCAACAGGAACAACTTGACCTCGCTGGGCCTCGGTTGCTGCATTGTACTGCTTAACAAACTCCATCGTTTGAATTCCGTGAGGACCCAGAGCGGTGCCCACAGGAGGAGCCGGCGTTGCCGCTCCAGCATTCAAGTTAATCTTAACGACAGCAGTTACTCTTCGTTTCGCCATTTACCTACCACTCACTTCCGAAATACAAGCCCTTAGAGCTTAGCAACTTGAGTGAACTCAAGCTCCACCGGGGTTTCTCGTCCAAAAATATTTACCAGCACTTTGAGTTTCAGTTGATCTTCGTTGATCTCCGAGATCTGACCAGAGAAGTCAGCGAACGGACCCTCCTTGACCCTTACGGTTTCACCAACTTCGAAGTCAACTACCGGTCTTACCCGCTTAGATTCTCGAACTCCACCCTCACGAGATTTATCGAACGCGAACATCGATTCAACTTCCTTGCGAGGTAAAGGAGTTGGTTTAGAGGCAAGACCTACGAAGGATGTCACACCAGGAGTATTGCGGATCAATGACCATACGTCATCGTCCATGTCACATCTGACCATTATGTACCCTGGATAAACCTTCTTGGAACTAGTAACCGGCTTGCCGTTTTTAATCTCCGTAACGTCTTCTAGCGGTATGACAACCTCATAGATGCGATCTTCCATGTTCAACGACTTCGCACGTGCGAAAAGGTTAGACTTCACCTTATTTTCATATCCAGCGTAGGAATGGATTACAAACCAATCGCCCGGACGATCATAAGGGCTTTCTGCAAGGATCTCCTCTTCTGCATCCTTTTCATCGGGCTCTAAAGGACTCTCCGAGTCATCCGGTCTTTCATCTTGGTCCATAATCTCTTCAACTCCCCTCGTAACTAGTTCAGAACTACTCAAAACTTCGATCCGTTCTCACTTGAAAAGGAAAAACACTAGCTTAGAGAAGACAAGATTCAGTCCAAAGATAAAAGCAACCACCAGAACCAGCACTACAAAAACTAATGACGAGTAGCTTATAACGTCTTGCCGGGTCGGCCACTTAACTTTCTTGAGTTCGCTCCGAACGTCATTAAAGTACTTCTTTAAACCGCCCCGTTTCGAACGATCGGGCTTCGCCCTCACTTGCGACTGGGCAGCCTTTGAGGGAGGGGCTGGCTCGCCACTCTTATCTAACTGTCCTTGCCGTTGCAGCATCCGCTTAGTCTCGCGGTTCACCTTCTACCTCTGTCTAGAACTATTCCGAGCAGGGTAGGAGGGACTCGAACCCCCAACACCCGGTTTTGGAGACCGGTGCTCTACCAATTGAGCTACTACCCTTTGTCAACCAAAGTATCCTACCACCACAGCGAGTTAATTGAGTCATCCCGACTTGCGCACGTATATTTCTCCTACCATCAAGAGATATCACGAGCAGCCTTGGAAGTCTCTCTCTCAAGGTCTCGATAGAAGTCGTCCTCGGAACTCCTCTTGGGAACTAGGATCTCCACAATTTTCTTCCTTGCTCTAAAAAGCCAGACCTTTGCTGTCGTCTCAGTTATCGATAGTTTCTCCGCTATCTCTCTATGTGACAGTCCGTAGTAATCACGTAAAATAACGACTGACTTAAACCTTGGGGGGAGCTTAGCTATTGCTCGTTCAATATCAATAACCGTTGCTGTGAAAGACCCGTCGTCGTCAAAGTTTGATTGATCGTCGCCATCTTCGGCCAGCTCTTGCACCTCTCGAACGGACCGTTTAGAACGCACGACACGAAAAGAGTTGGCTGTATTTAACACAATGCGATGAAACCAAGTTTCAAAAGATGACTCACCTCTAAAGTTCTCAAACCCCTTACATGCCCTCATGTAGGACTCTTGAATTACATCACTAGCGTCCTCAAGGTTTCCCACCAATTTCAACGCTAACGATAATGAGGATTGGTAGCAGGTCGAAAATAGCTCCTCTACCTTAGAAAACTTGCCGCCTTCCACAAGACGGAGTTCCGGAGCTATAAAGTGCTCATCTTCTTCAACTCGATACAAATCAACCTGCCTAACGGGTCTCTTTGTGAAGCGTGTGCCTTCTATCCCATTGACAGTACTTCTTCATTTCAATTCTCTCACGATCATTCTGGCGATTTTTAACCGTGATATAGTTTCTACGCTTGCACTCCTCGCAAGCAAGGGTAACTTTCACTCGCTTCTCGTTTTTAGCCATCTATAACTCCATTTCGCCGCTACGTAAATACTAACGGGTCTAACTTGCCAAATAAGTAGCGGCGGTCGGACTCGAACCGACGACCACACGATTATGAGCCGTGTGCTCTAACCAACTGAGCTACGCCGCCATGGAGCCCCCTGTCGGAATCGAACCGACGACACCAGCCTTACCATGGCTGTGCTCTGCCTACTGAGCTAAGGGGGCAACTTGGCAAAATACTAGTCTGTAGAAGTCTATAGTCAAACCAGTATCATTGGGTTCTATAAAAAGTACACCTACCTGTGCTATGACCATAACCACATTACACAGCAGGTCATTATATTTATTTCAAAATACCTAAAGTAACGGTGTAGCAACACATATACCCATCCACGATCACTAAATTGATTATCGTGCTCATCAGAACCGCAGCCAGTCAAGATTCCGAAGAGATTCGTCAAATCTACAACCACGAGGTACTGAACTCCTTAGCCACTCTCGACCTCATTCCTCGATCACAGCACGCTCAAAGCGTATGGATGGCAGAGCACTCTGGTATCCATACAGTCCTCGTTGCAACAGATGAAGACCAGGTCATAGGCTTTGCCTCCATATCCCCATACCGACCTCGTCCCGGATATTCATCTACCGTGGAGAACTCTATATATGTTCACAAAGACCACAGAGGACGTCATGTCGGGACCAACCTACTAACCGCATTAATAGAAGAAGCCAGTCGCTCCGGATTTCACTCGATCATGGCCAGAGTCGTAGCTACGCAGTCCTCATCTATCGAACTTCACAAACGGTGTAACTTCGAGTTAGTAGGAGTCGAACGTGAAGTGGGGCGCAAGTTTGGACAGTGGATCGACATCGCGCTCATGCAACTCCTTCTCAAATAGAGACTTAGGTCAAGTTGTCACTTTTTGTGAACGAATCTCGCTTTCAAAAAACCACTTTGCCCTAACTAAATACTCGTCGATAACCATGCGTACCTGGTATGGCAAGCGGTTTAATCGGTAAAGAATTCCTGCCACGACCACAATCCCTAAAAGAAAGTACCCAACGAGTGCCATAAAGGACTGTCCACCTGTAATGGACAGAGGAAATGCCAAGATTGACACTCCGACGATAGCCGTTCCACCGTAGCGCCCAACACTAAAAGCAAGCACAGCGATCGCCCAACTTAAGTACCACGGCCATATCACAGGACCGAGCAAAACCACCACCAAGAGACTAACTCCCAAGTTCCGAAGCCAGTTCCGCTCATTTGAGATCAAAAGTAGATATAGCGATACGATTCCTGCTAACGCTAGACCCAGCAACTTCATGATCGCGAGGTAGAGGTGGATCGAGATCGGTATGCCTATATAGGAGCCAAGCTCTTGAATAAATGTTGCAGCTGCAGTAACGGGATCTGCCGGAGAAACAGAAGCTCCGGGCGTAGAAAGAGACGCTATCCATCCCAACCCCAGACCCGTCGCTGTTCCAAGCACAACTGTCGTCACGGCACCAATAGCTAAAGCGTAAAGCGCATAACGGACACGTTGACTCAAAGTCGAAAAGGATCCCCAACGTACTCCGACGAAAACAAGGGCGGCAAAGGCTGGTGCTTTCACTAATCCGGCCAAAGTAATTATCACACAAGCCCATAGATACCTACCCTTGAGTGCAAGGTAGATTCCCCAAACCATTAGCCCTACCATCCATGCGTCGTTGTGCCCTGCAGATGCCAGATCATATAGGAAGATCGGATTAAGCGCCGAAAGCGCAAAAGCTGCCTCTTTGGAGTACCCTCGCATCTCTGCGATCTTCGACGCATAGATACCCGTCAGCACTACTCCGCCAAGAGCGGCAAGTCGTAAAAGCACAACTGTGCCCAGAACCGAGTTACCTGCCAAGTGGACAAATAGATCTCCAACGTAAAGAAATACGGGGCCGTAGGGCGCTGGTGCTTTCATCCACACCGGATCCACAGCAAGTAGAAATGGTGAATGGCCAAGTGCTGCTGGACCTTGCGCGTATGGGGAGAGGCCGACTCTCACCATATCGGCTTGGGCAGCATATGAGTAGACATCTCGAGACAGCAAGGGCCCTGAAAGCATAAGCGGTAGGACCCAGAGCCAAAAGAGTTTCCAAAGATAGCCCGAACTCGGCGACATTCCACGGTACATATCAAAAACAAGTTTCGCCCAGACGTAAATACCAACTACCATGCCGAGGTATACGAGCCATCTCGATAAGAGCTCTATGAGAGAGTTTCCCTGTAAAGGAGTGTTTGGGACGCCAATAAACCAAGAACCTGGCACCTTAGATACAAACGGTGAGTTGGGCTGCCAAGTTCCAAGGAAAACCAGGACCGACCCAATCGTACCCAAAAACATCGGGTCCGTATCTCTAATCATATGAATAACGTCTACAAACCTGCTACCTCTGGAATCGGACGCAAACTCAGACGATAAACCCACGCGCATCCACCTTACTGAAGATACAAATTACGATCATTAACGTAGATAAAAGTATATAAAAAGTAGCTAAATCTTTGTGGGCCGGGAGGGATTCGAACCCCCGTAGGCTTAGCCGGCAGATTTACAGTCTGCTCCCTTTGGCCACTCGGGCACCGACCCCACGGCCAATATGATAGTCTGTTAAACCATGCCCACCTTCGATGTTGTCTCAGAAGTTGATATGCAAGAAGTAAAAAACGCCGTTGACCAGACCTCTAGAGAGGTAAGCACACGCTTTGATTTTAAAGATACTGGCACATCCATCGAACTTTCTAGCGATGAAATCAAGTTGGTGTCGTCGACAGAGGATCGCCTTAGAGCGCTAATTACCGTCCTGGAAGAGAAACTTGTAAAACGCAAGGTTTCGCTCAAGTCGCTCGAAAGAGGAAAGATCGAAGAAGGATCCAGAGGGTCGGCCCGCCAGAGCATAAAGGTCGTTGCAGGTATCGATCAAGAACATGCCAAAGCAATATCAAAAACCATACGCGAGTCCGGACCCAAAGGAGTCACCGCCCAGATTCAGGGAGAGCAACTACGGGTATCTTCAAAAAAACGTGATGACCTTCAAAGCGTGATTGAAACTTTACGCTCAACGGACTTTGGGATTCCTCTTCAATTCATCAACTTTAGAGACTGACCTGAAACACAAACGTCCATTCGCTCGTTCTCCAAAAATCATCGATCATTGGGAAGATAATGCCATCTTGAGTCCATGAGCACTCAAGCAATGTAACTGTTTGAAACTTGAAGTAGGCTTTGATTTGCATTCAAGATCGAGAAGTTTACATTAAAGTACCAACCCAATTGGATAAGACGAGGAAAAGTTGACTAAGGAGTCTGAGATACTTGACATCTATCCTTATAGAGCCCAAAGAAACGACAGAGTTCTCGTGGTATCAAATCTTAGGCTCACTTCGTCAGAGCAACAAAGTGCAATTAAGTCTGCCGCATTAAGTACTTTTCTTCAAGAACTTGACACCTGGCGAGAACTTGACATGCTCGTATTCGCCGGGAATCTTTTTGACCTCAGCTCTACAAGTGACATAGATCTGGAGCGGACGATTGAGGACCATGCTGAACTCTTTAAGCGCCTTTACAATCAAAACACAAAGTACGGCACAACTTTACTCCTTCTTCCCGGAACCTTAGATTCTCAGTTCGCAAGTCGTCCAGAATTACAAAACCTTCTAAGAAGCTATGCACCCATAACGATCTCAAGAGCTCTCCGATTATCACTCGGCCAAGGTGACTACTCAAAAGACGTAATCGTCACATCTGACCTCGTTCCAAGTGATGCGATAGACGCAAGAGTTCAGTTCGAAAATGCTAGCCTACTTCGGCAGCTTACAAAGCGTATAGGAACAGAGTACCGGCTTCTAAGCGGAGCCGAGAAACTCGAGGATCCAAGCGATATTTCTGCGTTTGTCGTCTCACGCCTCGTATACCAACGCGGGGTACGATACTTACCCTTGGTCATAGCTCCGATTATTTTGGCGCTAGCACTAAAGATTCCGTTCGTGTTGACGCTCCCGTTGCTCTCGCATCTACAAGCACATCATGTTCAGATCAACAACCAGCTGGTCACAGTTGGAGCGAATACCGTAATAGACGCTCTCATCATATCCGGACTTTATCTAATATTCGCAAAACGCATGTTCAGGTCACTCGAACGAGCAACGACGGCAGTACTATCACGCAACAACAAGTCCACCCATGAAGACACGTCCACCCTCGTCGATCTCGGATATCTAGGAGCGATCGAGTCAAGTGGTCTTTCGCCATCACTACTAAACGTAAGCGACGAACTCTTTATTGCAAGTCCTGGGGCTGTAACTTCAACTCTGCGACGTTTTCACATGCGCTTTGGACTTCCAGACACCTTTCTGGAAGTTCCAGTATGTTCTTGGATCGAGTTAACGGCAGGATCCAACGTGCACGTGAAGTTACTTCGAACACCAGTTGAGTCTGAGATAAAGTGGCTCTGGAAAGTACTGTTAAAGCCTACCCACAAAATGCTCACAGCAACAGAGGTCCTTGCAAACTTTCCAAATGGGAAGGACTATCCCCAGGTTGGTAGTGAAACGCTAAAGGAGTCGTTCAGAGCCCGACGAGTCGCTTACTTATCACTCATGATCATTGGTTTTTTAGAGTTGCTTTCAGCCTTCACGCCCCCTCTTCGCGCAAGAATTCATATTCTATTGGAACTTTTTCCGAGCATGATAACGGGATATGCTAACTCAATAACCGTAATCTTGGGGGTAGGAACCCTCGCATTAGCTAATGGTGTTAGAAGGGGTTCGCGACGAGCTTGGGTACTCACGCTCGTTAGCGTCCTAGCCGGTGTCGTATCAAACTTGATCAAAGGTGGGGACATCGAGGAGTCTTTATTGCTGGTATTAGCTGATGTATATCTGCTAGCCAACAGACGCGCATTTCAAGCCGCACCCAATCAAGAGCCAGGGCGGATTATCCGCGCAAGTACTTTGCTAGCTATAGTATCTCTTGCGGGAACTCTAGCGATAGAAGGGTTCTACCTGCTGGCGAAGAGACATCTGCTACCCCTTCGAACGGCGGTATTCGCAACGCTTGAACGTATGGTCGGAATCTCGTCAATCCACCTAGATCCGGATCTAAGTAGGATCGTTACTCCAGCACTCGCTATCGCGGGGGTAACAACCTTAGGTGTCATCGCCTTTACAGTCTTCAATCCCATAGTGTCTACTATTGCTCACGAAATCTTTGATCCGAGTGCGAGAAACGATCCTTTCCAGATTGTTAAGCTCTATGGAATAGGAACTCTCGACTACTTCGCACTCCGAGATGACAAGACACACTTCGTATCTAAGTCGACCTTAATCGCATACGCTATCTTCAGCTCAACTTGCGTCATCTCGCCAGATCCAGTAGGACCAAAAGGAGTCAGAGAGATAGTACTCGAAGAGTTCATCAAGGAGATGAAAGGGAGGGGACTCTCCATAGCCGTGTTAGGTGCCTCTGAAGAGTGGATCGAAACCTATCAAAAGCTCGGCTTGCACCCTTATTATATCGGCGACGAGGCTATAGTCCAAGTTGGGAAGATGTCCTTAGAAGGCAAGGCTAATAAGTCCCTTCGCCAGGCAGTAAACAGAATGAAAAAGTATGGGTACACCGTCGATGTACTAAAAGCTACTGATATTGGAGAACAAGATCGAAACGCGATTGCCAAAGTCCTGAGTGAGTCAAGAAAAGGACGAGTCGAGAGAGGTTTTTCAATGACTCTAGGTCGAATTTTTGATGAACGCGATAAAGACCTGCTATTGAGCATCTGCCGCTCACAAGATAACGAGATCGTTGGCTTTTGTCAATGGGTTCCCACAAATTTTCAGTCTGGCTATTCGTTAGATCTCATGAGACGAGAGATCGGAGATCATCCAAATGGGATGATGGATCTTCTCATCGTTGAGACGCTTTCACAACTGGTTGAAACGCCAGTTCAGTATCTAAGTCTCAACTTCGCAGCTCTTCGAGCCACTCTCGCAGGTGAACGCGGTGACGGTATCTCTCAGAAAGTCGAGCGCTGGGCTCTCGGCAAGCTTTCAGACTCGATGCAGATCGAGTCACTTTGGAGATTCAATTCAAAGTTCAACCCGACATGGACGGCTCGATACCTCGTCTACGACAATCTCGAGGACCTTCCTAACGTTGCATTTGCCGTTGCTAAAGCAGAGTCACTGTGGGATATTCCAATCCTCGGTCGCTTGCTAACGCACTAATCAAACGTCCAGTCGTCCTTGTGATCTTTAGAACTGACTCACATAGCGGCTTCGACCGATCACCATCGAAAGATGCTACACAAAGTCAAGTGACACCTAGTAGTTTGAATGCCATGACCTACGATCCCTACAAAGTACTAGAGTCTCTGAACATCGAGCTCCCTCAGCCCGCTACTCCGAAAGGTTCCTATATGCCAATGGTTATTCATGATGCCATGGCCTATCTATCAGGCGCCCTTCCAACGGACCAAAATGGAGAACTTCTCGCTCCCGGCGTCGTTGGCATTAACGTATCTTTAGAAGAAGCGGCGGCGGCGGCGAGGCTGTGTGCTCTGAATCTCATGGCACGACTACAAGCAGATCTCGGATCACTTGCAAAGGTTCGTCGTTGGATAAAGATAACTGGATTTGTAGCTAGTGCACCTAGCTTCACCGGCCAGCCCCAAGTCATCAACGGTGCCTCTGACTTTCTAGTTGAGGTATTTGGTGATCTCGGTAAGCATGCACGTTCAGCCGTCGGTGTAGCTGCCTTGCCCCTTGGAAGTAGCGTCGAAATCGAGGCTATTGTGGAGATCTGGCCCTGAAGTCTCGTCTCGAATGGACCGCACATATGTTTTCATTTAAAACCAAGATGGCTGAATCACCCATTGGAACATTAAATGATCTTCAAGCGAACGGATGGCTCAAACATCACCAAAGTCCCTTGCTAGACAGCGAATTAATCGACTAACAAATGCGATATTTATATTGAGTAGTCAACATCATCAGAAGACCAATCTGAAAACATCGTCCAGCACAAGTTTGTAACACTAATGCCTGGATTAGAGGCAGACTCTGGATTTGAATCAGAAATCAGTGACCGAGAGGCTCTCAGTCAACCGAACGCTCATTTGTTTGCATCTCGTCAACCATGATACGACGTGGGTAAGAAGAAAAGCTCCTCAAAAGCTCAGAGAGTCTGTCGTCGTACACTAGCCTTAGCACCGCAAATTCATTACAATGCTCGACTGAGCCTAAAAACTACACAATAGAACCATTCGCCCGAGACGCTTTCACAACATTGCGATCACAACTGTTTAAATAGCTTGACGCGCTTGCTCGTTCTTTATAGACATAACAGCAGAAACTCTAACGTTCGCTTACCTCTTGCCATAGACACAAGCTCCGTCGGGTACGACGAGAACTCATCCAATACGCGTACTTACTGCCATCGCATCAACATTTCCATGAGTAGGTAACGATTAACCCACCCCCATTGACCTTCGCTAAATACAAATCGCCTCGGCAAATTTCAAACGACTCCATCCCAGCCCATATCTAATGTCTAAAGATCTATTCATACCTTAGGTGCCGCAGTAGTCGCGCAACGTAGGTCTTTGGTACCACGCCAACTGTGATTCCAACGATTACTCCAGCCGTTCCAAGCATTTCCGCTCCGGAAACGACTCTTCCACCCAACAAGGCTTGGGCGATCAAAGATCCTATAGGAATAAAACCCACAAAGAGTCCGGCAAGTTGCACAGGAATAACTGAAATACCTTTGTACCAAAACATAAATGCTACAGCTGAAACAAACACGCCAAGGTAAACGATTGCAGCACCAATTCGAGGCGTCAAAGACATCGACGCAATCGGAGCTAACACAATCTGCGTAAGAACCAGCGCAATAGCAGCGAAAGCATTTGTAACAAAAGCCAGAAGACTTGCACCTGTCTTTGGAACAAGCGGAGCGGATAGCACTGAATACAATGAATCACACGCAAGTGCAAGTAGCGACCATAAGAGGCCGTCCACATGAACTTCGCCAACGCCTTGGACCACAGCCGTGGATGAAGCCACAACGACAGCTCCTATAAGTACCTGCCTAGAAGGTAACTTTCGATTAGAAGCTTCGGATACAACTGCAATGAGGATCGGTGCACAGCCAATCACAACACCGACGGCAGTCGGAGAGCTCGATCGCACCGCTTCGACCATTCCAATCGAAAACCCGTAGAGTCCAGTGGCACTCAACAGTCCTATACGTAGCCAATCCCTAATCGACACAGCGGACAGACCTTTAAGTTCCTTGCGAGCTACAACGAGCAAAATAAGAGCACCGATACCATAGCGCAGCCCTTGGCCGAAATATACGGGAAAGTGGCGCAAATAATAAGACGCTTCAACGCCTGTTCCAACTAAAAACGGCGCCAGTACAAGGTAGACATAACCAACATTTAAAATATTTTGTTTAGTTGAACCTTCGTTGTCGGTGCCACCTGGACTCATCTCAAAACTCACCTAGCAGTCCGTCTCACATTTGAATTCACTAAACCTCAGCACAGTGCTTCGATCAAGCCGTTGAGACGACGACGCACTACCTAAGCAGAGTAGCCCGCGCGGCGAAGTGCACCAATGGGTTAGCGTCTAGGGCCAGGCCGATCGTCATCGCCAAGGTAAGAAACACAGCAACCCCTGCAGCAATAGGAATCCCGGAGTCTACTTTAGCTTGCGTATCGTCTTCTATCTCTAACTCCACCATTACAGCACCAAGAGATACGTCTGGGATAAGTTCACTTTGCGTTGTTTCTACATCGCCTCCGGCGTCACTTGTAGCACTATACATTGATAGCGTAATACGTAGGTATAACACCGCTGCTATCACGACAGATAGCATGGCGACGATACCAAGGGCATAGTGGTGGGCCTCAATGACTGCAGAAAGGACAGAGAACTTTGCAAGGAAGCCAATGGTAAATGGGGCGCCGGCTTGAGCAAGAAGAAGAACTGCAAGCGAAAGAGCTACTTTGGGATATCGCTTACTCAACCCTCTGAGATCTTCGAGAGATACGCTCATCTCCGTTCTACCTTCCAGGTCGGCAATCATCGAGATCACAGCAAATGTTCCTGAAGACATAATAGTGTAAGCAAAAAGGTAGTAGAGCGAGTCGCCCAATGACGTTACGGTAGCCACGTAAAGGCCTAATAATATGAATCCGGCGTGGTTTATAGAAGAGTAAGCCAACATACGCTTAACATCTTTTTGTACGACAGCCAATACCGCTCCCGCCAACAGTGTCAAAATCGAAATAACCAAGAGGATCGGCTGCCAGTCCGCGCGAAGGGTACCGAAAGCAACATAGAACACTCGTAAAAGCGCCGCGAATCCCGCGGCTTTTACGACTCCGGACATATAACCAGTTACCGTTGTAGGCGCTCCTTGATAGACATCAGGCGTCCAAAACTGAAATGGAACTAATGCAACCTTGAAGCCCAGTCCAGCCAGAATTAAGACCATACCAGCAAGCAGAACTCCGCTCGAAGTCAGCGTATTCTTCGACAGAAATAGCGCTATCTTGGCCAGATTCGTAGATCCCGTAGCACCGTAGGTGAGGGCAAGTCCATAAAGAAACAGTGCAGAGGCAAACCCTCCCAAGATAAAGTACTTAAAAGCACTCTCTTTGGCCAATTTTCTTGAGGTTGTGAATGCAACCATTACGTAAAGCGAGATCGAAAGGATCTCTAAACCGATAAAAAGTACTAGGAGATCATAGGCTGACTCCATCAGCATCGCCCCCGACGCCGACAGTAACGCTAGAGCCACAAATTCGGGACCCCTAGATCCCACCTTATAAATATATGCTTCCGCCACTAAGAGCGTAACAATCAAGCCAATCGAAGTCAAAATCATGAAGAACGTTGAGAAGCCATCGACCGCCAACGAGCCACCTATAACTGACTTTGCGCCGTGAGTACTTACATCTTGACTGAGATGGTAACTCCAAATACCACTCGCTAGTGCTGCACCAACACCCAAAGCGGTGTAACCGTAGGTTGCTTCCCTCCGTCCAATCAGGGCAACTGCAAGCATCACAGTTACGGCAACTCCAATTAGAATCGCTTCAGGGAAAATGGCCGCATACGAGATCTGCGGAAACTTAATCGGCGTTCCGCTGAGAATAGTCGCAAACAGATACCTCATCGTCCTGCCACCTTTCCTAACGACGAATGATAGGCCACGCTTTGAGTTGTGGCATCTGACAGAACTTTGTGGACGGATGGATCTATTCGACTAAGGAGAAGGTTGGGAAAGATCCCCACACCAACTATCAATATAACGAGCGGCACGAGGGTTGCGACCTCACGAACTGAGAGATCCCTAAAGCTGCGTTGCTCCGGATCTCTCCTATGAAAGACTTTTTGGTACGCCCAAAGCATGTATACAGCAGAAAACACAACTCCGCTCACTCCTACAACCGCCCACCACCTGTGAGAGATGAATGTTCCTAGAAGTATCATGAACTCTCCAACAAATCCATTCAAACCTGGTAGACCTATGGACGCAAGCATTACCAAAGTAAAAATGCCAGCCATAACCGGAGCCTTACTTTGAATCCCCGCAAGCTTAGATGTGTCAAGAGTTTTTCTTCGAGCGTAGATCATCCCTAGAAGAAGAAACAGGGCCGCTGTGTAGATGCCATGATTAAACATCTGGAGTACTGCACCCGCAAGGCCAATCTGTGTAAATGCAAACAATCCTAAAACAATAAATCCCATGTGAGAGAGGGAGGAGTACGCTACTAGGCGAGAAAGATGACTCTCACCTGCTGCTGTGATAGCACCATAGACAATTCCAACCACCGCGAGCGTCAATATTAACCAACCAAGTGATCTCGAGGCTTGGGGGAAGAGCTGAAAGTCAAAGCGAATGATTCCATAGGTTCCCAACTTTGCCATAATGCCCCCTAGAACGATCGCCGTTGAAATCGGCGACTGCGAGTAGGCGTCAGGGGACCAAGTGTGAAAAGGAAAAACCGGTGCTTTAATCAGAAATGCGATACTAAATGCAAGGAAAAGCAGTCTTCCTGCTGTCGAAGACATCTGCGTATGGGCTAATGCAACGATAGAAAATGTGACCTGTCCTGTTCCACCGTCATGGATAAAGACAAGTGCCAAGATCCCTATAAGTAAGAATGCGGACCCTAAAAACGTATAGACAAAGAACTTAACTGCTGCCCGACCACCAAGAGCAAACCCCCAATTAGACATGAGGAAATAAGTCGGGATAAGAGTCAACTCAAACATTAAAAAGAAGTCGAATAGATCAAGTACTAAAAAGCTGCCAACACAGGCCGCCTCCAGGATTAGCATCCATGCAATAAAGGTCTTAGGATCTTTCGTCTCCTTCGAACCAAAGATCGCTATCGGAAACAAAATAGCACTCAGGATAACAAGAAATAATGATATACCATCCACACCCAACGACCAGGTGATACCAAATTCCGGTATCCAGTGGTACCTCGAAATCATCTGGTAGCCACCCACTCCGGTTTTAAACTGCACGAGCATAGCGGCCGCCACGATGAACTCCACAGATGAGACCAAGACTCCCAACCCCTTGTAGTATCGTTTAGGAAACTCACTGGGGAAAAAGAATACTAATACGCCTGCGACTGCGGGCAGAAACACCAGGATCTCTAGATACGGAAACACCTAAAGTCCTCCTAATCTACTTTGACAACGACTAACAATATAGATTTCCACTCTGCTAGCTTCCTAACTACTCGCTCGGGTAAGCATATAACCGAGTAACGCTACAACGCCTAAAGAGACTGCTAAGGCATATGAACGCACGTATCCGTTCTGTAACCGCCTCATAAGTTTTCCTGTGGACGATATAGAAGCGACCAAAACTTTTACCGCGCCGTCTATCACCTTTGGGTCCACAACTTGATTCGCCTCTTTGGCCAGTAGAGTTCCTGGGACAGCTACAGTCATGTCGTAGATAGTGTCAACGAAGTACGCTTTTTGAAGAACCGTAGGTTCAAGAGAAGGTTGGTCCCATTTCGAACGCCACAGGCTAACCGCAAGCCCAACGCCTGACAGCGCAACGATGGAATCGACGATCCCTAAGATTAACTCCAAAGAAGACGACACATGCGGTGGTGGCGCTAATGCAAACACAGGAGCCAGCCAGTTAGCAAGAAACTCCAATTTAGAACCGAATGGCAAATTGAGAGCTCCACCCAAAAGCGCAAGTAACGCAAGCACTATAAGGGGATACGTCATAACCTTTGGAGACTCGTGTGGATGAACCGTTGACTTTGCTGGATCACTCCATCTTGAGGGACCATAGAAAGTTAAGTACGTCTCTCTGCCCATATAGTAAGCGGTCAATAGTGCGGCTGCAATTCCAAAGATCCAAAGTAGTGGGCTTTTTGCATAAGCCGCGTCCAAAACGTCGCCCTTTGACCAAAACCCCGAAAACGGGGGGACACCTGCAATCGAAAGCCACCCAACGATAAACGTAACAGACGTGACTGGCATAAATCGTCGGAGCGCACCCATCTTTTTAAGGTTTTGCTCATCGTTCATACCATGGATAACGGATCCAGCTCCAAGAAACAGCAATGCTTTATAAAACGCATGTGTTACCATCAAAAAGATTGCAGCTACATAGGCTCCCGTACCAATTCCTAGAAACATAAATCCAAGCTGTGACACGGTAGAGTAAGCGAGTACCTTCTTTATATCGCTTTGGGACGTCGCAGCCGTGGCTCCAAGAAGAGCCGTAGCAACCCCTACGATAGCGATCACCATCGAAGTGGTATGTGAGACAGCTAGAAATGGGTTAAGGCGAGCCATAAGGAACACCCCCGCCGTTACCATAGTCGCCGCATGGATAAGAGCTGAGACCGGAGTTGGTCCTTCCATCGCATCAACGAGCCAGACAAACAGAGGTATTTGAGCCGACTTACCAATAGCAGCTACAAAGAACAGCAAAGATACCCAAGTCGCAACCTCCTGTGGAGTACCAGCAGCCCCCGGAAGAATATGGCTATAACTCAAGGATCCAAGGTATTTGTATACCATAAACGACCCAAGCAAAAAGCCAGCATCGCCGATACGGTTCACAATAAAAGCTTTCTTCCCTGCGCTTGCGGCACTTGGTCTTTCAAACCAAAACGCTATAAGAAAGTAGGAGCAGGTACCGACACCCTCCCACCCCAAAAACGTGAGAGGAAGAGATCCGCCCACTACGAGTACCAGCATTGAAAATACAAATAGATTCAGGTAGACGAAGAATTGATGGAACCTCTCGTCGTGAGCCATATAGCCAATCGAGTAGATGTGTATCAAAAACGCGACACCGGTCACAAACAACACCATCGTCATCGTAAGAGGATCTAGGTACAAAGAGATGTCCACGTGCAAAGACCCAGCACTAAACCAACTATAGAGACGCTCTACATACACCCTTTGGTCGGACGGACGTGCGATGAGGCCCCTGTAGACAAAGAGTGATCCCAAAAAAGCTAACCCGACAGACGCTGACCCAACGATGCCGGCTCCTGGTCGTCCGAGACGACGACCAAAAAATAGAAGTACCAGAAAACCCAGTAACGGTAGACCTACCACAAATGGTAGAAGACTCATCATATCATCCTCTCAAAATATGAAGATCATCAGCTGTAACCTGACGTTTGCCTCTGAATATAGACACGATTAATCCAAGGCCAACGACTACCTCTGCAGCCGCTACCACAAGGACAAAAAACACTCCCACTTGACCCGCTATATCGTTGAGCATTCTTGAGTACGTCACTAATGTTAAGTTCACTGCATTCAACATCAGTTCAAGGCACATAAACATGATTAAAATGTTGCGTCGCACTAAAATGCCAAACGCACCTATTCCAAAAAGCGCGGCCGCCAAGATTAGGTACCAACTCCCAGGCACACTCACCCTAGTTCAACCTCCTCTTTTGCATCTGACTCCATCTCTAAAGCTAACTCCTCCGAAGTAGAGGCTCTCGGAATCCGCGAAAGCACAACCGCCCCCAATACCGCTACAACTAACAACACTGAGGTAGCCTCAAACGGTAGGAGATACGTAGTAAATACAGCGCGAGCCAAGACCGCAATGTTAGAAACACCGTTAACTGCGGCCGTTACGGAGTGTGTACCGGTGGCCCAAACTCCCTTAGTGAGGATCGATAGTTCAATTAAGATAGCAATAACGAATAAAAGTCCAATCGGCAACTGCCACGTAACTGCATTCTTTGGCATGATGGACTCTCTTTTGTCGACGCCGAGCAACATGATCACAAACAAAAATAAAACGACGATTGCTCCTGCGTAGACAATGACCTGAACAGCAGCTAAGAATTGAGCACCTTGTTCAACAAACAGAACTGCAATAGCAAACAAGGTCATCACGAGCATTAAGGCAGCATGCACCGGATGTCTTAGCGTGACCACACCTACAGCCCCTACCAACGCTGCCAAAGCCGCGGCGATAAACGTCACGAGATCAGGCATTGTAACTACGGCTAACACCTAGCGCACCTCCCCGCCGAATCGCCTGAGTATCTTTGACGCCGCCACCTCGCGTAACGAAAAATGATTCCTTTCATCGGCCTTGACCTCACTACTTTGTCCAACCTCTGGTGGTCGAATACCGTACCCGAGTTCTCCAGACCAAGACACCACACCTTCGTATTCATGATCGCCCTGCGGAGCAGTTGCCCTCATCCAAGCTGACGTCAATTCATCCTCTCCCTCTCTCCAGTCCTCCCAGCTGAGATTCTGAGGCATACCGTCATCGTCGACCAAAAGTTCTTTCTTTGTGTAGATAGCGTCATCTCTGTTCGTAAATGAAAATTCAAACATCTTCGACTCAGTTATCGCCTCAGTAGGACACGCTTCTACACAAAGGTCGCAGTGAATACACCGTAGATAGTTGATCTCATACACAAAGCCATACCGTTCTCCAGGTGAAACGGGAGCGTCCATCGGATTGTCCTTGCCTCTTACGTATATACAACGCACTGGACATACTGCTGCGCATAACTCACAGCCAATACACTTTTCAGTACCGTCTTCATAGCGATTTAGAACATGTCGTCCATGAAAACGTGGTGGCTTTTCTCTCTTCTCCTCGGGATACTGCTTCGTTATTCGAGGCTCAACTATCTGCTTAAATGTAAGGCGGAAACCCTTCAATCCGTCAAGTACGCCCATTTGAAACCTCCGTATCGCCCCGGGCAACTCCTTCTGGGGTTATTCTCGTTATCACACGCGTCCCGCCGCTGCCGCTAGCGTCACCAAATTTGGGTCTCCTCAGAGACGGTGTCTTTTCGGCAGGACTACTCAGTGATGAAGCCGCACCCCAAGTCGTCTTACCAACCGAAAACGCTCTATAGAGGAGACCGGCGCCTAGCACTAGTGCAACCAGCATGCCGAATCCAGCAACTTTAGAAATTTGCATTCCCGCTATCACCAAGAGCCAACCTAATGACAGTGGTATTAGCACTTTCCAGCCAAGGTCCATCAGCTGGTCGTATCGCAGTCTGGGTAAAGCAGCCCGAAGCCACACATATATGAAAGCAAACACGCCGGTCTTGACCACAAACCAAATTATGGGCCATAGCCAATGTAAAAAGTTCGGATCCGGACCATCAGGGCCCCCAAAAAACAAAGTCACAATCACAGCCGACATGGTAACTGTATTCATAAACTCAGCCAAGTAAAACAACGCGAAGCGTATTGAGGAGTACTCGGTATTAAAACCGCCAACGAGCTCTTGCTCTGCTTCAACAAGGTCGAAAGGAGGTCTGTTCAACTCTGCAGTAATGGCGATCATAAAAATAACAAATGGTATGACTCCTAGTCGAAGAATGTTCCAGTGGGGAACAACTCCAAAGAAAGAACCTTGCTGAGATATAACCATATCCCGGGTTGATAGGGATCCAGTGACTAGTACCACAGCAACGATAGAAAGGCCCATCGCTGCTTCGTAGGAAATCATTTGTGCGGATGCTCTCACGGAACCTAACAATGGATACTTCGACCCAGAGGACCAACCTGCAAGCATCACCCCATAGACCGAAATCGAAGACATGGCAAGAAGCAAGAGGATTCCCATTGGAGGATCGGCTACTTGAAGCTCTGTCCTGTACCCAAAAACATCTATGTAGCCTCCAATCGGAACGATTGTAAAAGTAAGAAAGGCTGGCACAATAGCCAGATATGGCGCAAGTTTAAAGACAAAACGATCTGACTGATCAGGGACTAGGTCTTCTTTAAAGAAGAGTTTTATTCCGTCTGCTAACGACTGTAGCAACCCAAAGGGTCCAGCTCTATTCGGACCAATTCTATTTTGCATATCCGAGATGACCTTACGCTCAAACCAGACCATCAACATGACCGTCACCATCAAAACCGCGAAAGCTACTAAAACCTTGACGATCACTAAAATGACGACTCCTAGATTCACTCCTCCAAGCAGCAGAGGATCGGCTCCCATTACGCCTTCACCACCTTCACTAGATTCCCCTCTTCTAACTGGCTTATAGCTTCCAATCCAAATCCATCCACAAAGTCAACAACGACCATCCGATCTGGAACCGAGTCAGAGACCAAAGTTACCATTGGATCACTTTTCGCACCCTCACGAGCAAGAAAGGCCGATTCACCTTGTGCAATCCCTAAAAGTGAAGCTGTACGAGAAGATATTCTGATCCTTGGCTCAGGTGCAAAACCACAAAGCGTAGGTGACTCCTCGGACATCTGAGACTTTGAGTAAAGTCTTCGCATAAGAGAGAACTGCAACAAACCCTCATCGTCTGAGGCAACCACACCTGTCGACGCTAAATCTACCAGTAGTTCATCGATGAAATTTAATCCCTCGTTCTGTGCGCCAACACCTTGTTCTGCTTCGGACTCCGGTGCGAACTCTACGTTGCCGCTAGTCTCTGGCTCCTCCAAGGGAGCAGCTTGCCTTATGACGGAGGAGATCCCTGGGGTAGCAATAGGGTCTAATAGACGGCGGTTCGATATCTCTACCTTCATGGGCTTTATGGGCAACACAACGCCATCAACGTCTCTAGAAAGTAACCTCATATTAAATCCTCTATGAATCGGAGACAGGGCTACGATCTCACTCCAAATATCTTCCTCTTTCTCAAAGCCCAGGTCATGCCCTAATGAAGTTGCGATTGCCGATGCTATCTCCCATCCTTTTTGAGCCACACCTAGCGGAACTAACTTCTGACCAACTGACCCGATACGTCCTTCGACATTGGTGAACGTTCCAACATACTCACCAAAGGCCGCAAGGGGCAAAACTACATCTGCCAATTCCGTGAGGTCACCGAATATCGAGTCCACCGCAACGACAAGCGAACTTCTCTCAAGCGCCCGCTCAACTAACTGTCTATCTGGATATTCGGACAACGCGTCGGGACCCAACAAGAAAAGCACCTCTAGGTCCTGTTCTGAGGCCGCTACGAGAGCCTCGAGGCCATTCATTCCTTTCGACTTTGGGAGATTGGGCCAAGGTAAGTCAGACTTAGACACATCGATACTTTGACCACCAGGCAGGAGGCCCGGAGACATTCCCAAACGTAGAGCTCCCATGGTATTTGCTTTAGCGAAGACAGGCAACACCTTTGCACCTGGGTACCTCTTGAGTAACTGAGCGACTGCTAGGCTACGGGCGCCTTGCGTCTTAAGGACGTTCGACTGTCCAACAACAAAGACTACGCCTTCCCCGGCAAGCCCAGAGGACGAAACATCTCCAAACGACTCGAAGTTGAAGTTACGGAGTTTAGCTTCCATCTCCGATCCACCTGTTAAGACAGTTTCCGCCGCAACACCAGATAGCGATGTCAAATGATCGACGACTTCAACCATACGAATGCGCTTCGCTAAGGCCGCCTCTCGCAGCCGAAGGAACAAAACCGGTAACTCTTCTTCTATATCAGCGTCAACCAACACGACCACTTTGGAGTCCAGAACCTCATTGATGGTAGCTATGGGACTCTGCAGGACTAGTCGGGGATCGACACCATTACCTAGTTGTACATCGCAGGAGTCAACTCCTAGATAACCTTTGAAAAGTTTGACCCAAGCAAAAACATCCTCATTCGTAAGTGCTCCACCACCAAGAACAGCTACTGAGCTTGGACCCGCTTTCTCAAGTGCGGCAGATAACGTCTTCGCAATCTTTGTAAGAGCTTCGAACCAACCTACCTCAACGAAGTTGTCACCTTTACGGAGATAAGGAGTCCTGACTCTGTTTAGAGAAGCCGTCGCTTCGAAACCAAACCTTCCTTTGTCACATAGCCAAGAGTGGTTGATGGCCTCGGAGTCGATCCCTAGGATCCTGGTCATCTCATTTTGAGAAGACTGCACAGTTATACGACATCCCAGCCCGCACCCAGCACAGGTCGATTCGCTCTGTTCAAGGTCCCACGGTCTAGCCTTAAATCGATAGGACTTTGACGTAAGCGCACCTACGGGACAGATCTGGATGATATTACCAGAAAAGTAAGTATCAAAACTACTCTCTGGTGCAGGAGCAACCTCTATATGAGCACCTCTACCAGCAAAGTCAATTAATGGCTTGCCTACGACTTCACTAGCGAAGCGGGTACAACGCCCGCATTGGATACAACGCTCACGATCCAAAAGCACAATATCTGAGATCGGAATTGGTTTTGCCCAGTGCCGCTTCTCTTCAACATGTCGACTCTCTCCCGGACCGTGCGCCAAAGTTTGGTCTTGAAGTGGACACTCACCCCCTTTGTCACACACAGGGCAGTCAAGCGGGTGGTTCGCCAGGAGGTATTCCAACACTCCATCTTGCGCCTTCTTCACAGTTTGAGACTCAGTTACTACATCCATATCAGGCGCAATCTGCACAAAACAAGCAGGCTGCAGCGAGTAACCCCGAGGTCCTTTAACCTCGACCAAGCACATCCGACACATTCCTACAGCCTTCATGCGCGGGTGGTAACAGAACCTAGGAATGAACGTACCGGCCTCTTGGGCAGCTTTAATAATTGGATCACCTTTGTGACCGACAACAGTCTTTCCGTCTAGGACAAAGGCTACAGATGCGTCGCTTTCGTTAGTCAAACGGACATCCTCCTTCTTTGATATGGGTCAAAAACTCATCTCGAAACATCCGAATTCCAACTGCAACCGACGACGGAATCGATGGACCAAGTACACATATTGTGGTCTGAGCTGGAGGCCAGCTAACTCCTGGGACGATGTTGTCACACAAGTCCATAAGCAGATCTAGATCTTCCTCTCGACCGGATCCGGCTTCGATGCGCGCCATCACCTTCTCGATCCAGCTAGAACCTTCTCTACACGGGGTACATTGGCCGCAAGACTCTCTCATAAAAAAGCGTGATATTCGCCATGCCGCCCTTACCATACAAGTCGAGTCATCCATTGCAATAATAGACCCCGAACCAAGCATTGAGCCTGCTTTCGCCACTTCATCTTGACCAAGAGGCAGATCTATCTGCTCAGGAGTAATCCAAGGAGCTGATACCCCTCCAGGAATGACTGCCTTTAGCGTTCTACCCTCTCTTAGGCCACCACCAAGTTCTTCGGAGAAGATCAGATCTCTAAAGGAAGTCTTTACCATCTCCAATTCGTAAAGTCCTGGATTCTTCACTTGGCCTGATAGTGCAAAAATTCTCGTACCTGTAGATCTACCCTCACCTAGAGACTTAAAGGCGCCTCCACCATTTGCTACTATCCATGGCAAGTTTGACACAGTTTCGACGTTATTGACGATTGTAGGCTCTCCATAAAGTCCAATAACGGCTGGGAAATAAGGGGGCTTGATTCTTGGGAACCCTCGCTTGCCTTCGAGAGACTCTAAAAGTGCTGTTTCCTCCCCACAGATATAAGCTCCAGCCCCTGGATGTAATACAACATCCAAGGAAAATGTAGATCCAAATATATTACGGCCAAGGGCTCCGATTTTATATGCACCATTTATCGCTTCTTGTACCCTTTCAAGACCAAGAGCAAACTCACCCCTAAGGAAGATAAACGCTCGCGATGCTCCTATTGCATAAGCGGCAATTATGGTCCCTTCTACGAGTTGGTTAGGATCATTTTCTATGAGAAAATGATCTTTGAAGGTAGCAGGTTCACTCTCGTCTCCGTTGACAACGAGATACCGCCTCGTAGCGCTTTTTAGCATCGACCATTTACGTCCAGCTTCAAACCCTGCACCTCCTCGGCCAAGAATGTTCGACTCCACAACTTGAGCAGTGACCTCCTCCGGATTCATACTCAGCGCTTTGCGCAGTCCTTCGTAACCGCCTGAACTCAAATAGACATCCAACTCGTAAGAGTTTTCTAATTCTCTTCTCGCAAGGACTATCTTTCCCACTTGTTTAGGCATTACCGCTCCTTTGAGCAGCGGCTCGCTCCGCCTTCGAAGCGTCGTCACGAACTCGAAGGTCGTCAATCTCATCCATAGGTATTAGTTCAGGGGCGTATCGTTTCACCCGCGAAAGTACGCCATGAATCGGTACTTCATTCGACAGGTGTCCCGACACTAAATCTTCTTTCAACTTTGCGACTCCTTCCGCGTTCAGCGGACCAAAGTAACGATAATTCACGTGTAAGCACGGAGCCCGGTCGCATGTCGCTAAACACTCCACCTCTTCCACCGTAAAGAGGCCATCAGAACTAGTTTCTCCAACAGCGGCACCAAAAGTGCTTTCAGCTTCCTCAAGTAGTTCATAGCCCCCTTGAAGCATGCACGCGATATTCGTACAAACACCTACTACATACTTTCCTACCGGACGTAACTGAATCATGTCGTAAAAACTCGCCGTACCATACACCTCAGCCGAAGTCGTTCCAGTCAGCTCTGCGATATGTTCGATCGCATCCTTAGCTAGATACCCATCCATCGACTGAGCGAGATGACACAGGGGAATTGTCGCTGACTTACGCTCTGGGTATAGCTTTACAATCTCCAGCGCTTCGGCAAGTACCTGCTGTTCAAATCTGCTCACTATCTATCCACCTCCCCCATCACTGGATCTACCGACGAGATAACCGCAACAGAATCCGCAATCAACCCACCGTGCAACATGACAGGAAGTGATTGAAGATTGACAAACGAAGGTGCACGAACGTGTACGCGATACGGTCGGTTCTCTCCACTTGAAACTATATAGCATCCCAGTTCTCCACGAGGAGACTCTATAGCCACATAGCTTTCTCCAGCAGGAACCCGATAACCCTCAGTATGTAGTTTAAAGTGATGTATCAGTGCCTCCATAGACTCGTCAATACGCGCTCTAGGCGGTGGTGTAACTTTACGATCCAAGGTTTTATACGCACCCGGGGGCATCTTTTCTATCACCTGTTCTACGATCCGGACCGACTCAAGAATCTCGTTCAATCGCACAGAGTAACGATCATACGTATCGCCGACGGAACCAACGATAACGTCAAAGTCAACTTGATCGTAGTATAGGTACGGCATTGTTTTTCTTAGGTCCCACGGAATTCCGGTAGCTCTTAGTATCGGACCAGTCGCCGATAGGGCAAGAGCCTGCTCTTGAGTCATGACGCCTACACCTTCGACACGTTCTCTAAAGATGGGCTGACCTGTCAAAAGTTCTTGATACTCTTCAACTCGAAAAGGAATCGTCTCACATATTGCCACTACATCGTCGTACCATCCATCCGGCAGGTCCGCCGCAACACCACCTGGACGGATGTAGTTATGGTTCATTCTGAGGCCCGTCACTTTTTCCAAGAACCCAAGGATAAGCTCCCGCTCACGAAATCCATATATCATCATCGAAGTAGAGCCAAGATCCATTCCATTAGTCGCCATCCACATAACATGAGAGGAGATCCTGTTCAACTCCGACATCAGCATTCGAATCCATGTCGCCCGCGGCGGTATTTCGAGGTCCATAAGTGACTCCACTGCCAAAGAGTAGACCAGTTCATTATTGAGTGGCGAAAGGTAGTCCATCCGCGTGACGTTGGTAGATCCTTGCATGAAAGTGAGCATCTCTGCAGTTTTTTCCATACCTGTGTGAAGGTAGCCAATAACCGGCTTGGATCTAAGAATCGTCTCACCGTCAAGCTCCATCATGATACGAAGAACGCCATGTGTTGATGGGTGCTGAGGACCCATGTTTATAATCATGGTTTCATCGTCAGGAATTGAGTCAAGGTCAACCTCGTCAAGGTCAACCCCGTCTCCTTCCGGAACTCTCAGTACATAACCTTCCTCAAGATAAAACTCCTCCATTTGAGTTTCCTGCTTTGGTCTTAGTTCCTGAGGGCCCTCTGAGGTCTCTTTGACAAAGAGACCTAACACACCTTCGTTAGTTTCCGTTCCTCTCTGGTCCTGTGTCATCTCGTTGTCTTTACCTCTTTGAACTGGACTGGCACTCTTCCTGGAGCGTAGTCTTTACGAAGTGGATGTCCTTCCCATCCTTCTGGCATCAATATTCGCGTCAGATCAGGATGTCCTCTGAAAACGATTCCAAAGAGGTCATACACCTCTCGCTCCATGGCCTCAGATCCTGGATACTCTCTAAAGATCGAGTCGACCCATGGATCATCATCTGGAACTTGAACCCGGATTCTTAGCCGCTTTCTCTTTGACAGCGACAATAGGTTCACAACCACCTCAAAGCGCTGTGCCTCTACGTCTTCTGGCAGTGATCGATCTTTGAACTCTAAAAAGTCAACCGCGGTTAGGTCTGCACACATCTCAAATCCTTGCGACCGAAGAGTTTGGACAAAGTTGAGGTATTCGGACCGTCTAACAAAAACAACGGAGTGATCTATATCCAAGCTTTCACTCACCTTCTTGTCCTAAGTATTCGTCCGTCGTAGCGTGAATACTTCGTATGCGAGTTGGAGTAATAAATCTCCCTGAACTTGATCGAATCTGTTCTTCTGGACTAGTCAACCACTCTTGATCGTTGCGTCGAGCTATGGGTCCCGTTCGCACTTTATCGTGCAAAGTTAATATTGCATGGATCAGCGTCTCTGGTCCAGGAGGACACCCGGGAGCATAGACATCAACAGGGACGATCTGATCGACACCTTGGACGATTGCATAGTTGTTGAAGATGCCTCCAGTCGAAGCGCAGACTCCCATCGAGATAACCCACTTCGGTTCCATCATTTGGTCGTATACTTGTCGCAAAACCGGTGCCATCTTCTGCGAGACTCGTCCCGCTACAATCATCAGGTCAGCCTGTCGTGGCGATGCTCGAAATACTTCCATGCCAAAACGGGCGAGATCAAAGTCAGCCGCTCCCGCAGACATCATTTCAATTGCGCAGCAAGCCAGTCCAAAAGTCGCTGGCCACATAGACGCTTGCCTTGCCCACTGCACAAGGCTCTCGAGCTGCCCGGTGAGAAAGTTATGGCTTAGATCCTCTAGACCCATCTTCTACGCCGCCTCTATGTCAACAGATTTTTGTACTTCCTTAGCAACCAAGGTGTCCTCTGGTTCGACTAGAGGTTCAACTCGCTTCTGAGGTCCCCAGTTCAGGGCACCGTTCCCAATCAGATAAACAAAGGAGGCAAAAACTATAACTGCAAAGACTACGATCTCTACAAAACCGAAGGTAGCAAGCTGTTTAAAGTCTGCTGCCCACGGATATAGAAATACAATCTCAATATCAAAGACTATAAAGATCATCGCCACCAAGTAAAACCTGACTGGGAAACGCTCGGCCGGGGCGTTACGCGGTACAATTCCGCACTCATATGGTGCTCCTTTAGCCTGGGTAGGTCGTTTCGGTGCGAATATAGCTGAAGCGACAAATGAACCAGCTGCGAAAAGCGTCGCCAATATCGCCATAAATAAAATTGGCATGTACTGTGCCAATGTTCCTCCTCTAACATCGTCGATGTAGTCTCGCAGGTCCGCTTGGACCGCTCAATCCACAACTACACCCTACATACTTACAAAATTTGACGTACTCACCAAATTTGCATAAGTTATCACATTGGAGAGTGCTATATCTCAGCAAATAACATTACCGCCCTATGTTGGCTTATCTCTTTACGTGCCTTAGGTTGTAACCGTGAGTACTTCAAGAATAGACACCACCGTAGCGATAGTCGGAGCAGGACCATCAGGTGCTAGCGCAGCTTATTGGCTCGCAATTAGAGACATACCTACTGTTGTCCTGGAAAAAAAACATTTTCCACGAGAAAAAGCATGTGGAGACGGCTTAACGCCTCGTAGTGTAGTTCAACTCGAGGCTATGGGGTTAGGGGGGTTTTTGAAGAGCAAACATCTTTACTATGGTCTAAGAGCAAAGGCTTACGGGAAAGCGCTTGAGATACCATGGCCCAAAAGTCCGGAGTACCCTGATCATGGGTATGTGGTCACAAGGTACGAACTTGATCAGGCTATAGCTGAAAATGCAGTTACCGCTGGTGCAGAGGTTCTACAGGGGTATGAAGTCGTAGAGGCTACGCGATCGAAAGGCTCACGTATTGAGTCTCTAGTCGCCAAGGACAAAGACAGTGGCAAAGTGGTTGAGATTTCTGCGCAGTACTTCGTACTAGCCGAAGGGGCCAACTCTCGTATAGCCCGTTCCCTTGGCGTCGCCAGAGATAGAAACGAACCAATGGGCATGGCGATTAGGAGTTACTATAACACAGATCGATCCAATGAGCCTTGGATCGAATCCCAGATGGACTTGAAAGACGAACATGGCCATGTAATCCCTGGATACGGCTGGGTGTTCCCCCTCGGTGACGGTCGAGTCAACGTAGGCTTTGGACTTCTTACAAATTCAGATAGATGGCGATCAATCAACACAACTCACGCACTTGAGCGCTACGTGACCGAGATAGGTCCTGATTGGGGAATATCTACAACAAATGGTTCAAAACCTATCGGCGGCAAGTTGCAGATGGGACACGCCGTATCTCCAAGGTCAGGTTCAAATTTTCTGCTCGTTGGAGATACCGTTGGCTCGATAAATCCCTTTAATGGCGAAGGCATCTCTTATGCTCTAGAGACCGGAAGGCTCGGTGCCGACGTCATAAGTTACGTCCTCTCACATCCAAATACCGATCTATCCAGACTGTACAATTCTAAATTACACGGAGCCTATGGCAACTACTACGCCCTAGCAAAGAGATTCGTCAAGCTCATCTCAGAACCAAAAATCATGGCGCCCGCAATCTGGATGGCAACACGAAACGAACGACTAATGACACCTTTAGTCACGGTCATGGCAAATCTTTTTAGCATACAAGATCCACAGGTGGGGGACAAACTCTACAAGTACGTCGAAAGATTAGCTTCATTAGCTCGGGTTGCTAAGACCCACTCGTAGGCGCCAGTTTAGATCTCCATGCAGACCAGGCTTGAGCTGCGGCCGCAGAAGCAAGGTCGACTGTAAGTTCAATATCGTCCCAACTGTGAGCCAGAGAAGGAAACATAACCTCGTAAGGTCCAGGCGCTAGGGCAACACCTCTTTGCAACATTGCATGAAAGAAATATGGATATGCGCCACCTGCTACTGACTCCTTCGCCTGTACATAGTTGGTAACTATATCGTCGCTGAAAAATAAGGAAAGCAATGGTCCAAATCGCTGGATCTGAACTGAGAACCCTGCATCAGTTAATACTTTTTCAAGACCTTCGGCCAAGAACTTACTTCGACCATCGAGCATTGAGTAGGAAGATTCATCTAGCGATTCCAACACAACCAAACCAGCAGCCGTAGCAACCGGATTTCCCGATAAAGTACCTGCTTGATAGATTGAACCCAACGGAGCAAGGCCTTCCATAAGGTCTCTTCGACCCGCCAATGCGCCTATCGGAAGACCCCCTCCAATCACCTTTCCAAAACAAAAAAGATCAGGAGTGACGTCGATAATGTCAGTTATACCCCCTCTAGCCACTCGAAAACCCGTAATTACCTCATCAAAAATTAAGAGTGCTCCAACACGATCACACTCTCGACGTAAACCCTCTAAAAAACCGTCTTTGGGAGAAACCAGTCCCATGTTTGCTGCCACAGGTTCTACGATTACACACGCGGTCTCGTCATCCAATACCGGGATTTCATTGTAAGGAACGACCAAAGTATCGGCAACCGCTCCTTGGGAAACTCCAGCGGAGCCAGCTAGCCCTAGTGCCGCCACACCCGAACCAGAGGCAGTTAACAACTGATCCGAGTGGCCATGATAGCATCCGTCAAACTTTACGACCTTATTCCTACCTGTAACACCTCTAGCCAGTCGTAGCGCAGTCATTGTCGCTTCTGTCCCTGACGATACCAGGCGCACCATATCGACACCTCGTACTCTTCGAACGACCTCTTCAGCTAGTAACACTTCTCCCTCTGTCGGAGCGCCAAAAGTAGTACCTTTCTCCGCTGCCTGAGAGATCGCACGAGTAACCCTAGAGTCGCTATGACCCAAAATGGATGCACCGTACGACTGCACGTAGTCTATGTACCCTCGTCCGTTTAGATCATAAACATATGCGCCCTTCGCTCGTTGCACGAAGTAAGGCACCCCACCGACTGCAGCGAACGATCTTACCGGAGAGTTCACACCCCCAGGAATAACAGTCGTAGCCCGCTCCCACATAGCCATATTCAAGTCATTCATAGTTTCCTCCAGATTTTGTGCGCTTCTAGGGTTTCAGCCTGTAACTGCACGTCAGATTCTTCTCGCGATATCTTTCGCAAAGTAGCTAATTATAAGGTCAGCCCCTGCTCGCTTTATTGCATACATCTGTTCTAAAGCTACAGCCTCACCATCTATCCATCCCAAGCTAGAAGCGGCTTTGATCATCGCGTATTCACCCGATACGTGGTAAGCACATAGTGGCAGATCTACAACTTCTCTAACTCGACTTATAACGTCTAAATAAGTTATGGCAGGTTTTACCATCACAATATCAGCACCTTCGGACACGTCTAAAAACACCTCTTTGAGAGACTCGCGAGCGTTCCTATAGTCTTGCTGATAACTTCGACGATCACCTCCATCGGCTATCCGAACGTTTACTGCATCCCTAAACGGACCATATAGTCCAGACGCATACTTGGCAGAGTAAGCCAGTATTCCCACATCTTTAAATTCACTCTTGTCCAACACCGAGCGAATCGCTTGAACCTGTCCGTCCATCATTCCAGACGGTGCAACAAAATGTACTCCAGCCTCCGCCTGAGACAGAGCTATTTTTTGATATAACTCCAGCGTGGAGTCGTTGTCTACACGACCATTTCGATCCACCAATCCACAGTGGCCGTGATCTGTATACTCGTCAAGACATAAGTCCGCAAAGATAACGATGTCATCTCCGAAACTATTACGAACCTCTCGCACTGCTTTTTGAACTACTCCATCTCGTGCATACGCTCCTGATCCCAGTGAATTCTTATGGACTGGAACGCCAAAGATAATGACAGCTTTGATACCAGCTTCATAACATTGTTTTATATCTTGAATGATAGATGAAAGTGAATGTTGGTAAACGCCGTCTAAGGAGGCTATTCCTTGCGGTTCCGTTGCGTCTTCAAGAACGAAGTAGGGCATTATAAAGTCTGACGGACTCAATTTTGACTCGGCAACTAAGTCGCGAAGCGCGGGAGTACTACGAAGACGTCTAGGGCGATGAGATAGATAAGTCATGATTTATAAAACTTAGCAAACTAATTCGTCAAGACGATAAATATCTGTGTCCAAAGGTGGAACTTAGACATTAGAACATCCCGGATTTGCGGTTGCGCACCCACCAGAGCTTTGTAGCCTCAACCAAGCCAGCAAAGTCATAAATTTCACTGACAAAGGCCGGGGTAAAGCCTAACTCCTTAACCTTTTCAGCCGTAATGGGGCCTATCACCCCAATGGGCACCTGACCTAGCGCTGCCCCAAATGATCGGTGAAATCCCTCAACCGCGGATGGCGACGCGAAGAGAACTAGGTCCTGTTTTGTTATCAGGTCGATCTTGTCATAGATCACGTGACTGGTCTCGTAAGCCTCCACTACCTCTACGTTCCATCCCTTTTTGCGAAGTCCCATAGGAACGACGTCTCGCGCCACCTTTGCACGCGGTAGCAAAATTTTATTGTCCGAGTCTTTGGGATAGGGAAACTCTTCAATAAAGGTCTCGCCCACATACCGAGTTGGCACAAAATCTACACCAACTCGGTAAGCGAGAACTGTGTCTTTGGTACCTGAACCGATCGCTGCAACCTTGACACCTCCAAGTCTCCTTAGATCTCCGAGCGCATCAAACGTCCTGTTAACGGAGGTGGAGGACGTAAAAACAGTCCACTCGTAACTTCGAATTCGTTCTAACGCCCCGTGAAGTGACTCTCCTTGGTCAGACGGATTCGAGATCGATATTGTCGGAAGTCTTACGACTTCGGCGCCAAGTTCCTCCAGAGAACGTGAAAGGCGGTCTTCACCGACAGCCCGTGTAACTACGGCCTTCAGCCCAAAGAGCGGTCTAGTGTGAAGCCATGAGAAATCTAATTCGGCCACGTTGCCAATAACCATGACTGCAGGGGATTCAACCTGTAGAGCACCTAACTCAGAGAGAGTCGTTCGTAAGACCCGCTGAAAAGCAGTGGTACCTTTATAGATCACCGCAGTAGGAGTTAGCGGGTCCATTCCGACCCTACGTAGCTCTTCTGATATCTCTGCTCGGTGCGCCACTCCCATCAAGACGACGAGAGTAAGGCCACATCGATGCAGTGCGTCCCAGTCGTATGTGAGACGTTCACCAAAACGGCCATGACCCGTCACCACTACATATCCTTGAGCGACACCCCGATGAGTTAGTGATATACCGCCAAATAAAGGGGCACCGTTCACTGAAGAAACCCCAGGGACAACTTCAAAGCTTATCTCAGCAGCTTTTAAAGCTTCCGCTTCCTCGCCTCCTCGCCCAAAGACAAACGGATCCCCGCCCTTTAGTCTCACTATATATCGATGTTTTGAAGCCAAATCCACTAGCAGTTCATTGATATCACTTTGATTAGTGGGTCGCCCTGGCTGTTTTCCAACGTCGATTAGCACTGCAGAAGGCTGACACAGCTGGAGAACAGACTGCGAAACAAGGTAGTCATAAACCACAACATCGGCTCTGTCTAGAACCTCTAAGGCGCGCAAAGTCAATAGCTCCTTGCGACCTGGTCCAGCACCGACTAGATAGACTACCCCAGATTTCGAACTTTGGTTATCCACCGAAAAACTCCGCCCTTAGGATCGTTGACGTTGATCAAAGTCCTTACCGGACATCCCAATCAACTTTTCAGCCAACTCTCTGCCACACGCGAGAGGATCCTCGCCTGTACAGGAGGCTCGCCACAACCTGCTTCCATCTTCGAGGCCTACAAAACCGTCAACTCGGACCTCTCTACCCTTCACATTACAGATGGCACCAACAGGCATAGTGCACCCAGCACCTAGACGGTCAAGAAACGACCTTTCACACGTGAGAACTCTAGAAGTTGCGAGATCTCCAATGGTCTTCAGGATCGATAGGATCTCACCATTCGACCGATGCGCCTCTATCGCTAGTACACCTTGACCCACCTGGGGAGTGAAACTATCGATCGGCATCTCCTCACCCGCGTAGTCTCTAAGGTTCAGGCGATTAAGTGCGGCTTTAGCTACGACTACGGCGTTCCCGTCTTTAGCTAACTTCATACGGGTGGCAATATTACCTCGCGCAGGGAGAATCTTGAGGTCGGGACGGAGGGAGAGGAGTTGAGCTTTTCGTCGGTTCGAAGAGGTGAAGACCACCGCGCCATCCGGTAGATTCGAAAGAGTAGAACCCACCAAGACATCTCGAGGATCCTCACGCGTCGGAACCGCCCCAATCACCAATTCGTCATGGCTTCGACTTGGCAAGTCTTTCGCTGAGTGAACCGCTATGTCTGCGGCTCCACTCAATACTGCTTGTTGAACCTCTTTAGTAAATACACCTTGTCCTCCTATTACCGACAGAGAACTCGCTTGGTCTCTATCACCTTGAGTTGTCACAAATACGCATTCAAACGGCTCACCAATAAGAGCACCGACGAAGTTTGCTTGAGCTATCGCAAGTTCTGAGCGCCGTGTCGCAATTCTAATAGTATCCACAGCTACCTAACTAGCACCAACATATTGACCATTTGAATCACAGTCCAAACAAGGTTTTAACATCCTCAACGATATGTGAACTCTGTGCTCCATTCACAACCTTTTTTAGTTGGGTCGCTGGTGTATGTAGAAGTCTCTTAACTATGTGGTCTGTAAGACGATCGATATCGCCCATCAGCTTGGCGTCGAGTTCCAAATGGTGTTCCAAAAACTCTTTGAGTTCCTCCACTCTGATATTTTCGGCACGAGAATACAGGGAGGCTATCACCGGAGAAATCTCTTTTGATGCTGATATCGACGGAAACCGATCCAAATAACTCTTGATTTTCTCTTCTACCTCAGCGATCGCCTCGAATCGGACGTTCATCGATCTTTCGATCAGAGTATTAACTCCATCGAGATCCGTTACCATCAGCCGCTCGTCCAGTGCGAGTTCAGGGGCTACGTCTCGTGGAAGCGATAGGTCCACCACAACCAGTGGACTCTTATCATCGCGGACATCTCTAACTTTGATATAGTCGCTTACGCCTAACAGGTACACAGGAGAACTAGTCGCAAAAATAGCACCGTCAACATCGGCCAAAACCTCCACCAGCTCAGAGATCGGCACCCATCTCCCGTCAATCGATGTTGCTAAAGTCGCTCCCTTGTTTACATCCCGGGCTACAATCGTTACATCCGCACCCGAGTCGTAGAGAATTCGAACGATCTCAGACGCCAATACTCCGGTACCCACAACAGCAACCTTGGGGACCGCAATTCCCTCAAGATTCGAAAGCATTATCTTGACACCCGCTGAACCAACAGACGTTGAACCAGAGCCTAGGGTTGTCTCCGAGCGAGTCCACTTTCCGATCTCAATTGCCTCGCGGAAAAGTCGGTTTAAAACTGGACCAGACAGGCCCACCGCTGCTGCCTTTTCATGTGCACATTTTACCTGTGCAAGAATCTCACTTTCGCCAACGATGCGCGATTCAAGTCCAGATGCGACTCGATAGAGGTGTTCAGCAGCACCAACTGCATAGTGAACTCGGGCAAGCTGCTGGAATTCAGCATGTGACACTTGTAGATGCACAGAGACTATCTCACCTAAAATCTCTACCGTTCTGTGGAACTCCTGCGCTTGAACGTATATCTCTGTTCGAGCACAGGTCGTTAATACAACAGCTTCATCTAATAAAGAACCTTTTAGCTTAGATAAAGCCTTAGTTATCGCATCGGCACCATCACTAGAGACTGCAAATTTCTCGAACAACGACTTGTCTTCCGCGTCATTTGCCGAGACTATAACCGCCATAATAGCCATCAAAGGCTCCCTACCGCCAACCCTGGGCACCTATACACTTTGTGAAATACTTTCTAATATCAACGTTAGTAGATTAAATATGGATTCTCATAATTCGGTGTAGAGATTGATTCTCACTATTTCTACACAAATTGAGATACCGCCTTGTGTACGCGCCTGAGCGGATCGCAGTATCCTCTTCATCAGCTTTAATGGTTTTCCGAGCTACCAACCTCATCCGCTCTTTTGGACGCCGCCTCAACGGCATCAAATACCGCTCTTCTAAGAGCATATCGCTCCAACTCCATTGTCCCAGCGGCAGTCGTTCCACCCGGCGAGGTAACGTTGCGTCTTAATGTTCTCAAATCCTCTTCGTCAATAGCGTACATCTGTGACGCCCCGACAAAAGTCTTTTGCACGATCCTCTTAGCCATCTCATGAGATAAGCCGAGGGCAACCGTCGCATCTTCTAGCGCCTCCGCAAAGAGATAGATATAAGCGGGGCCAGAGCCAGACACTGCTGTGATAAGATTCATTTTGGACTCATCTATAAAGATAACGTCACCAACTGCGTTAAAAAGATGGCTAACAAACTCTAGTACACTCTGAGGAGTATTATCATCACAGCAGATTGCCGATAGGCCCTGACCGATCGTTGCAGGACTATTGGGCATTACACGGATGCAGATTGAAGCTGGAGACGCAAATCTATGCAGCGTATCTAAGGTCACACCAGCCGCAATCGATATTAAAATACCTTCTTCATTTACTTCAACAACAGCTTTCACTGCCTGAGCAACGTCTTGGGGCTTTGTCGCCAATAGATAAAAATCGGCCGGCGGCACTGTTGCCGCAAGTAATACACCGCTACCTAGATGAGTCGCAAGCACTTGTCTCCGTTGTTCATCCCGTTCGACGATGCAAATATCTGTTGAGTTCAGAAAGCCATCACTGATTAGTCCACGAACTATCGCAGACCCCATCTTTCCCCCGCCAATTACCGCTAACTTTTGCTTCATATTAGCTAAAGCATAGAGACCGAGTAAAACTCATATGCAACCCCTAAACATTAGGGGAGTTAAATCCAAGCTTCTCACTGGACATACAAACTGTTAACACCTAAAGAGTGCCGCCTATTGGTCTGCTGGTCTGCATCAAGGAACCAGGCCAGCAGCCTAAACGAATATGGATCCTCATTCGATGCTTGGGAAGCGTAACGCTGAAAGTCGCCGACCTCCACGCCTTCGCCTACCTAGCGAACTTTGAGACGGTAGGCGCTCGGAACTGCTGACTAACTCAGTTCAGTTCTTGTTCCAATTGGTCGCTGCACCTCGTCTATGAGTTCCCCTAAAACAGAATTGTCTTCCATCGATTGTAAAAGTATCACGCAACCATAGACGAACCCGGTTCGATTATAGGTTGGAGCCCAGTTTGAAACAGGGCGAGAGCAAGTGCTGCTCGCGCTCGAGTTTGTCCAGGTACATACTCAACTCCAAGTACTTGCGACTGCTGGCCAGACGTTGCTACCGAACTAGAGACTCCACGAATTACGACCTTGATCGGGTAGGTATGTTCGCCGAGGTTAAAGAGAAGAATTCCTTGGTCGCCTAACAACACGTTAACCACCGCGGACACCACTTTAACTTTAGCTCCAGTTAGTGATACATCCAGCAAAGAGACGTTTTCATTGTTGAAGCACGCGGGAGCCGCTACGTCAAAGCGTACCGCCGCTCGGCGTTCCGCTCCGAAACGTTCGGATCTAATCCGTTTAATGGCTGCCACCAACAAGGCTCCGTTTACTACGAGCCATATGAGCGAGCCGTACGCAAGCCACGGGACATCGTATCGCAGGGGAGTAAGTTTAAGAAGCGTCGCAACCGTCCAAACAAACGTTAACCCTACAGCACCTATAAGGATCCATAGTAGCACTGGCACTGGAATTCTCTTTCGACGATCTCCGGTTTTGCCCTTACTCGTGACAGTGAAGGAGTGTTGGCGATCGACAAGCAAGTGCAAGGTAGCTTTGAGGTTGGCCGGCATCCGCACCAATTCAAAGACTGTAGCGATGCCTTGAGGCGCCATATCTCTGCATAGGCGCCGCATGGCGTAGCGCTGTACAAGTAATGCGGAGAGGAAAAAGGTGACAAACACACTTATCGAAGCTCTGATTGGAACCGCTCCGGTCCAAAGTACTACAAGCGGCGCAAGGATATAGCCAAGCGATCTCCAAGCATCGAACCAGCCGGTAAGAGTCGTTAAATAACTTATACGCTGCATAAGAGTAAGACCGCTAACGAACGCTGGATTCTCTTTCCGTAGTAGCTGCATTGCCCCCGTACCCCATCGCAGACGTTGACTTAGGTACTGTTCGGCATTTGCTGCAGCCAGACCATGAGCCAGAACTTCGTTGTGATAAACAGTTCGCCAACCGTGCCGATGCAATCGCAGAGTTGTGTGGATATCCTCGGTTATGGTATCTGTGGCCAATCCACCAACCTCCTCCAACGCGATCTTACGAAAAATCGCTCCAGTACCACAACAAAACGCCGCATTCCACCGATTACGTCCTGGTTCAAAGGCTCGATAAAATAACCTCTGCTCGTTATAACTATCTCGATGTTCAAAGCTATCGAGGTTGTAGAAGTCTTGAGGGGTTTGAACCAGGGCAACACGCGGATCGTCGAAGTAGCCCACCGTGTTACTAAGAAAGTCTTCGGATGCGACATGGTCTGCGTCCAAGATCGCAACTAAATCAGCGTTTATCTGAGGGAGAACGTAGTTGACATTACCTGCTTTCGCGTGGTCATGTTTCGGCCGAGCTACGTAATTTGCACCAAGATCGTCAGCCAGATTAGCAAGCCATGATCTATTTCCATCGTCTAGGATCCACGTATTATGAGGCAGTCGCATACTAACAGCCGCAGCAACCGTTGGAAGAATGATCTCCTCCGATTCGTTGTAAGTTGGAATAAGGACAGCAATCTTCGATTCGGTGCAAGTCCTTTCAGTAGTTGGCGTCAATCCATCAAGATCCCATAGATTAACTGTCAACATTGCAAAACCCAACGTAGCGTGAATCTCGAGAATAATCAAAGGGATGGAGATCCACCAAACCGTTAGATTGAGTGTTGCTATAACTCTCCATGTAACGTATGATACTGACACAAGAAATGCAACGATAGCGATCGCTTGGGTGCGGCGTTTCTTACCGATTGGCTCGGGAGGAGGTAGGTTCGTCAAAGGGAATGGATCGTTACCGAGTGGAGTTACATTTTTATCCGGTAGTGGTCGCCCGAAGTTCACGTAAACCTACGCTCTGAATCGGAGAAGGATTCAGTCACTTTGACGTCAAGATCCGATCTAGGACTAGAGGTCGTGTTGATCAAATTAACCTTCCATCTCCAGCTGCTCGTCACTCTTTAAGATGTTTCACGCTACTTGCATTGATGGTCGACTTAAGATAGATGTAAGTTGAGGGCTAAATCCTATAATTACTCAGATTTTGAAGGCGCTTAACCGAATATGTTGAAATGACTGTCGTCTAACGGGACTTTCCTATTCGACCTCACCATCGTCCCTACCCTGATTGAGTAGAAAGTATCGATACAGTACCTAAGGTTTATAAACTCAACGCCTTATGACGTAGTGGTCTAAGCTCAAAATTTCATAGAAGGTGTTTTGGATAGCACTCGCTTCTTATGGACGGCAGTACAAATATGGTTGCTCTTTGCCCTCAGGTCGAGTTGCACAACCCATTTAAACTGATTTTGACAAGACCTTCCATGCCTGTCCCACAATAAGCGAAGGCACCGCTAACGCAAGATCGAGGACCAACCACCGCATCAACGATACTGGAGATTCCATGACGTTTAATAACACTTCATCTACTAGCAATATCTCCTAATCCGAGGTCTCGGGAGCACTTGGGATCTAACGTTGATCCAACCCTCAAGCACGACTGTCGCCTCATCGACACCACCGAGATAACGTTGTCACAAGAAATGTGGATTTCCATCTACGCGTTTTGACTCCGTGTCGTGGTAGGTTTTACCTCCCTGTTCGTGAACCTCCCCGCCTTTACAGACGGGGAGGTTTTCTGGAGACTTGGCTTTGTGAAGGCCCTTTTGCCCACCTAACAAGCGTCCCGAGATCTGGAACAAGCCTTGAGGAACTCGTACAAGCTCTAGATCGGATCGGAAAGGCAGCTACCGAGTCAGGGAGTATTCTGTCATCGCCTTATAAATAGAGCAACCAACGCTACAGTGCAAGTGTAGATAGTCGCAATCAACTCTAAATACGCAAGCCTATGTTATTCTAAGTGTGGTTACACGGACAAGAGAACCCAAAAGAGCCAGGCAGTCTCTCATAGTCAATCGTGTGGACATACCTACAAAGCAGGCGTAGATACGCCAACGACGTACCTGCCTGGACGTGCGGTCATCAAAGGACGTGGATGACCATCGTACGCCAACAACCACAGTGCCCAGTGAAGCGTCAATCGTCCAAAGCCACGTAAATGGTTAGGGGGGTTCCGTCTGTAAAGGTGCGGAGGATGTGACAGACCTTCTCAATTAGCCGCATAGAACAAGTTCATTACTAAGGCTGTCTTCCAAAATCTCAAGTACATACTTTGCCGATTGGTTCCATGTGAAGCTCCGCGTATGTAAGTACGCTTCTTCTCCCATCTCCACACCTCGATCCGATTCTCCAATAACGTCAATTACCGACTCGGCAAAACTCCGAGGGGCCCTGTCTTTTACGAGATGTCCAGTGCGACCGTGTTTCACCAAGGTCAACAGACCTCCGACTGCCGATGCTACCGTCGGTCTACCTGACGCAGAGGCCTCAAGAGCCACGAGGCCGAAACTCTCCGTTCGCGAAGGCACAAGCGCGAGATCGCAAGCACGATAGAACGACGAGAGAAGTTCATGGGGTTGCGGAGCAAACAGATGAAGTCTCTCTTTGAGTCCACCCTGCGCACTAAATCGTCTAATACGTTCTAGTTCACGAACTCCGTCATATCCAGAGGGACCTCCAACAAGAACATAGTGGACGTCTAACTCGTTGGAGACCAACTCTAGAGCCTCCGCACCTAACGAAAAGCCCTTTAGTGGTTGGATCCGTCCCACCGAAAGAACAACTCTACCCTCTTGTGGTAATCCAAGAGCTTGTCTTGCCATTTTTTTGTCTCCGGGTGCAAAAAAAGCCCTATCAACACCCAAAGGGACGATCCTAGTTTGAGCCGGACTGAGCCCGTAAAGTCTAGTGATCCACTCAGCCTCCGGAGCGCAGGACGCTAATATTGCGTCCGAACACCTCATGACCCTTTGTTCATGCCATACTCGCACCGTAGAGTCGTAACCATCATCTGGAGAAACTCTTCCGATCCTCTTCGCCTTCTCAAGAGTATGGAAACTCGTAAATAATGGAACATTAAGTTCATGCTTGATCGTATGGCCCGCAATACCTGATAACCAGTAGTTAGCGTGCACAAGGTCAACCTTGTTACCGCGCTTTTCTTTGATATGCCGCAAGACGCCATCGGTAAAATCTCTTACGAAGTGAAGGAGGCTCTCCTTGGGCACGTCAGCAGGTGGACCAGCAAGCACGTAATGAACTTCGAAACCCGGTTCAACTCTCACCGTGCCTGGAACATTCTGACCGTCGGCTCTTGTGTAAACATCACAACAAATTCCTAGCCGAGCAAGCGCCGTTGCCAGCTGTCTGACATACACATTCATTCCACCCCCATCTCCCACGCCCGGTTGCGCCAAGGGCGAGGTGTGATAAGATATCATGGCGATACGCAATGAATCGGTTCCCTTCACTTTCACCTAAGCCGATAGTCGAAAGAACAGATCTACGACTTGCGTTCGTTTAAGACCGAATCGATCGACGCGTCTCCACTTTTATAGCGGTCTTTAACCTCGGAACTCAAAACTTTCAATACATCGTGTAACTGGTGGCGCTTCGAAGATATTCCCCGTTCTGCCTCTTCAAGGGTCGCTATTAAGCGATCATGATCAAGGCTTGTCCCCTCCGTCAAATTATTCATCCACTCATGGGCCAGTCCTTGAAGAGCCTCAGGAAGTTCAACCTCAACAAACCTAGATGACATCTCCGGTCCCTTTACATGATGGGCTAAACTCTTTGACAGCTCTTCAGCCACACCAGATACGTCTTCATCTCTCGCGGGAAGCCCGGCGTCCTTCAATATATCGATGCGTGCCTGCAAAAGGCGTCGCACATAGGAAAGCATCGACTCGATCCCCTGAGCCCGCTCGCGCCTCGCCCGAAGATCGTCCATAGTAATACTATGAGCACCAGTTAAGAAACTGGGGGATAGAACCTCGTCAACAGCTTCTTCTAGAGTTGTAGGCATAGCATCTTTCTCCTTCCATGAGATCACAAAGCTCCTGATCTGTCTAACGGATAGTAGCGCATCTTCACGGTGCCCACGATCAAATCTAACGGCACAGGGCCAAAGTGCCTCGAGTCGGTCGATGAATTAGAGTTGTCTCCTAAAACAAATGCCTCGATATCTGATAGGCTCTCTACACGCTTGGTTAACAACCTTGATGTATCCCTAGGGTCTTTCACAACTACCACATCTCCCGCCCTAAACCTCTTGCCCTTACGGACCAATACCCTATCACCAGGAGCTAAATTAGGTAACATAGAATCTCCCACGACTTCATAGCGCATATACATTCGACTAACGCCGAACAGCACTACTGAAGGTGGGAACAACAACACCGAAAGCAGTCCGACCTTTGTCACTTTACGTTTTTTGATCCCTTTGGACTCCACGTATTAGAAACTACCGTCCGTCACACGATGGCAGACGCTTCTATTAAGCTAATGTTATCTTTAAACAAAAGAACACTACGAAGTACAAGGAGAGCCAATGAATGTCATAACTAGGGTACTCATCGCATTTGACAAAGTTTCTAAGCCTTCAAAAATCCATGCTCACTGTGACCTTCCATGTGGGATATACGATCCCGCGCAAGCGCGCATCGAAGCCCAAGCAGTGAAGGCAATAATGGAAAAGTTCAATGCTTCCGACGATTCCGTTTTCAAAGAAAGAGCGGTTACGATTAAAGAAGAGCGGGCGGAGCTAGTCAAGCATCACCTTTGGATACTTTGGACAGACTATTTCAAGGCAGAACATCTAACAAAATATCCCCAACTCCACGAACTCTTCTGGAAGGCAACCAAGACAGCTGGAGAATCAAAGAAGACCAATGACGTAACGGTCGGCGATCGACTACTATCAGAGATAGATCAAATTGCTGAGATATTCTGGGAGACCAAGAAGTAGTTCGCTTATCAATGGTGGCGAGGCTTTAAAGGGTGGACGACGTTATCCTCATAAGCCTCGCCATTGCCATGTAATGAGCGAATTATCGCTCATACAGATGTAAGAAAACCCGACGCATCCCATCCAAGACACCATAAACCACCATGAATTGGGCAAAAGTAGCCGTCACCGTTCTCTCCTCAGATCAGAGGTTCAATGTCCGTATCTGTGATGCTTCTAATCGTAACTGACGATAGACGACTTCTCTTGCACCTTCGGGACGACAAAGTAGGAATCCTCCATCGGGGATGTTGGGCGGGCTTCGGAGGCGCCGTTGAAGACGGTGAATCCATCGACGATGCACTTAGGCGTGAGATCCGCGAAGAAACCAGTCTCGAATTGGTGGACGCGCAGTTTTTGACAGAAGTAGTGGATCTTAAAGAGGAGGGTGGTCGTGGGGATAAAGTCATGATGTACTTCATGCGCGGTTCTATACAACAAGACGATATTGACCTTCAAGAACGTGCCGGAGTGGGCGTGTTCTCCCTGGAAGAGCTGGCCGCGATGAAGGTGAGTCCGTTCGTGCGTCGCGTCCTTGCTGAGCACGGGCAGCATCTGTTGTCTGGCTTTTAACTCAACTTTCCAGGATTTAGTCCCGATACGCGCTATCCAAAAAGTGCTGCAAAGACCAGACGAGCGGCCGCTCGTTCTCCAACCATGCCAATATCATAGCAGGGAGCAAACTCTGCAAAATCTATGGCAAGAACCTTACCACAGTCGATCAGAGTAGCTAATGTTTCTTCAACAACCCCCAACGGCACACCTAGAGATGCGGGAGCAGAGACCGCTGGCATCAAGTATCCGGGCAAGGAGTCAAAGTCTACGCTCAGGTATATGTAGTCAAAGTTCTCCACAATCTCGTCTAGGAATGACTTAGGAACGCTTTGCACCTCTGAGTCAAGCAGATAGCACACCTTATAAAGCCTGGCGCGTTCAAACAAAGCTAGCGTATTTGAAACCTTGGAGATACCGATCACGAAGTAGGACACATTAAGTCCAAGAACATCTGCAAAATCAAGAATTTGCGCGAATGGAGTACCAGATGTTGATCTTGCCCCACCTCTAATATCAAAATGGGCATCGATATTCACTACTGCGATTTTCCTTCGTTTTGGAATTTTCATCCGCGCCAAACTTTGCGTCACTCCAAGAAAGGTACCAAATGCGACTTCGTGGCCTCCTCCCACAACCACGGCTCGATGCCCACGTGACGTTATATCAGCAATCACATCCCCAAGACTCCGTTGGGCTTCTTCCAACCTTTCATCTTCGCAGACTATATCTCCTGCGTCGTAGACCACTCGAACAGAGTCGACGCCCAAGTTTGCAATCGATCGACGAATAGCAATCGGTCCATCTTGAGCTCCTAGCCGCCCTTGATTCCTTCTTACTCCTTCATCGCTACGAAATCCTATTAGAACTCTCGAAAGTTCAACATTGTCACCCGAAAATGGTTTTACTAATTGATGCACTCGAAGTGCCAG
>JAJYHJ010000024.1 GCA_021784785.1 Actinomycetes bacterium
GCTTGTGATGTCAGTAAACCTATGGCTGTCAGACTCTGCTCGTGACTTTCAACCAGGGACTTTGCGAATCACCGTGGCCTGCACCCCTTGTCGAGCATGTTTTTACTCTCCTGCCTCAACGTCCAGCACCTGGCAGACTTAAGAGCGAGGCATACGGGGAAACGATGCCTAGAAGCTTCCTGTCGCAGTCCGTTGCAACAGAAGGCGTAGCAGCTAGACGGACTGCGTCCCACCTAGCTGCTACGCCCGTCGATGACGTTCGTGACGATCCTGGCATACTGTCATCCGGTTACTACAGGTGTAAACAGCAGAGTTTAATTGGCCTACGTCAAGTGATAAAAACTTACCCACTCAACAGACAACGCTCTTCATGCCCACATTGTATTAGTCTCCAAGTACCGCAAGAAAGGAACGACCGAACGAGTGAATACCATGTTTGGAGAGACCTTCGCTTAGGAGTAAAAAATCTGGGAGTCGGTCTCCATCAGTTCTAGATCGACCACACCGAATAGCCCTATTTGTTGGTCTCCTTCCTATACGCCCAAGTTCGCTCAGGCAGCCCTGGTAAACCGGCTCAATACCGTCTCCGTCTATCGGATACGCAAACAGCGTCGGGCAGAGACCGATCATGCTCTGCGGGGTTGAACACTCATGGTCCATCACCTTTGCCGACGTGCCATTGGAGAAGGTCCCACGAGTACATCGCCAATCAGTTGAGCCCAAACCGCTAGTCAAGATTCAAAAAAGGACCCAAACGCTCGTGATGCCGACTAGGATCACGAGCACCGCCCTCGTCAAATTTCAAAGGCGACTCCCCTTGCTCTGGGAGACTCAGAAGTGGCATATACGCACCACATAGATACACGTGGTAAAGATAAAGATCCATACAAACTTATACAAGTACGATCAAGCTCACCGTATGAACACCCCTTTTAGGTGACGCCTGCTGCTCACATAGCCAGCTACTTTAACCACCAAAGGTAATATGGGAGGACGATGGGCAAGGTAATCGGAGTTATATTTGACGTCGATGGCACGTTAGCTGAAACTGAAGAGATCCACCGCCGAGCTTTCAATGAAACGTTCGAGAACTTCAAGGTTCAGTGGTTCTGGGATCAACACACCTACAAAAGACTTCTTAGGGTCACCGGGGGCAAAGAGCGCATCAAGTTCTACGCCAAAGAGATGCGGACACCCCTCGAAGACACAGACATAGCGGAACTGCACCATTACAAAACTGCGCTTTACGAACAGCTCGTAACCTCAGGACAAATATCGCTGCGACCTGGAGTAGAACGCTTGATACGAGAGGCAAAAGCATCCTCGATAAAGGTTCTAGTCGCAACTACGACCAACTACTCGAACGTCGTAACATTATTAGACTCAACCTTGGGACTAGGATCAATTAACCTCTTTGACGTCGTCGCCGCAGGAGACGTAGTTCAGCATAAAAAACCATCTCCTGATATCTATATTAGGGCACTTCAAGAAGCTTCATTAGACCCCAAAGAGTGCCTAGCGATTGAGGACTCAAGAAACGGTCTCCTAGCCGCACACTCTGCTGGTATTACAGCGATCATCACTCCAAGTTCTTATACCAAAGACGAGAACTTCAGTGAAGCAGTTTCCGTTGTAGACCATCTAGGCACGTCGGAACTACCGTGTAAAGGCTTACAAGGCGCTTTTCCGAAAGACGGTGTAGTAACAATGTCTTGGATTTCTGAGATCATTTAGCAATATCTCGTCCCACCGTCAGATCGAGGCGACATCAACCCGTTACCTGTAACTTGAAGTGGTTAGGATGTCTCCAAGAGAACATCTTTGGGAGCGTTGGGTGATAAAACAAAAAAGGAGCAGGGGCAAAAAAAAAGCCTTGGTAGGACAGACCTCCCTTTTCCCACCGACGGACGCACACTATTGTGTTGCAATAGACGTTGAGACTACTGGCCTCAAAGCCGATATCGACAGAGTTCTTCAGCTTGGAGTTGTCTTGGGGGATCACAACTTTACTTCCATATGGGAAGGAGCTATAACCATAGATCCCGAGGTCGTGGTACCTGAAAATGTGGTTGAGATTCACGGCCTAAGTAACGAAATAGTCGATGGGTGCGTGTCTTTCGACGTGGCAGGACGATGGCTAGCTCCACTCATCACAAATAAGGTAGTAGTAGGCCATAATGTTCGATTTGACTTAGATTTCCTAACCTTTGAGTACAAGCGTCTTGCCATATCTATGCCAGATATCGCAGGAACGGTCGACTCACTTTCAATGTCTAAGTTTCTACTTCCCCATTTAAAGAGCCATAAGTTAGAACGGGTTTGCAGTGAACTCAAGATCGAAATTACCCGTAGTCATGATGCCTGCTACGATGCCGCTGCCTCGCTTCGGATCGTTAAAGCACTAGCTGAAGCAGGGCCTGGATATATCAAAGAAGCACTCACGATCTCCAAAAGCCACTAGCTCTCAAGACTATGCGGGGCGAACTCGGTATCCATTAGACGAGTCCTCCACATTGAATCCTAGGGCTTGAATCTGAACTCGGAGACTATCTGCGCTAGCGAAGTCTCGATCTTGCTTTGCCAGTTGCCTTCTACGAGCCAGTTCCAACACGAAGTCAGGAATCTCCGGTTTTGACTCCGAAGATCTAAGTCCAAGGATCCCTAGTGCCCTAGATACTTGAACCGCATAACTCTTTGCGAGTTCAAACTCACCGTTGTCAAAAGCAGAGTTCCCTTTCGTAACTGCTTCAAAAACCGCCCTGAGAGCCACTGGAGTATTGAGGTCATCATCCATCGCCGTCTCAAACTCTTGAGTCAAAGCAACATCATTTCTCGTCAAGACGCTTGGATCGTTAGTGAGTTCGCTAAGTCGATCCAGGAACTGATCTAGTCTCCGCAAAGTTGCCGTTGCCTCTTCAGCTAGTTCCTTCGTCACCTCCAACGGAGACCTATAGTGCGATCTAGCCACCAAAAGTCGATAAGAGCGAGGGTCATAGTGTTCCAACATCTCAGTAAGGGTCGTAAAGTTCCCAAGGGACTTAGACATCTTGACTCCTCCAGACTCCACAAAGCCATGATGCATCCAATGTCTTGAGAATCCATATCCAAGCAGCTCTGCCTGCACTCGTTCATTTTCGTGATGCGGAAACTTGAGATCCAGTCCTCCTCCATGAAGATCGAAGTTATGTCCCAAAATCCCGGTGGACATTACTACACACTCACTATGCCATCCCGGTCTTCCTCCACCAAAGGGAGCATCCCAAAACAGTTCGTCTTTTGAATTAAACTTCCAGAGCGCGAAGTCCAGAGATTGGCGCTTATCATCCGCAAAGTTTCGATCTGATCGCTGCAAGTTAGAAAGATCTTGTTGGGCAAGCCTGCCATAGTCGGCAACCCGAGAGACGTCTAGGTACACTCCGTCTCGAGTCGAATAGGTGTATCCACCGAGCGAGAGGAGTTCAATCATGTCAACGATCTCAGGAATCCACTCGGTCGCCTTCGGCGCTTGATGTGGGCGCAGCACGTCAAGGCTATCCATCGCTTTCCACCATTGAGCTTCGTAGAGCCGAGCAAGTTCGATCGGGTCCATGTTTTCTTGCTTTGCACGAGTAATAATCTTGTCGTCCACATCGGTAATGTTTGATACGTGAAACACTTCTAAACCACGATGCTCAAGATATCGTCGAAGGATATCAAAAGTTAGGACTGATCTTCCATGTCCGATATGTGGGACGTCATATACCGTAGGACCGCATACATACATAGTGAACCTCGAGGCGTTCAGAGGAGTAATCTGTATGTTAGTACCTAATAACGTATCGTAAAGACGCAGCATATAAAGGCATGATAGTCGTGAACTCAAAAGTTTCTTATCCCGAGAAGGTGGACATAGACGGGTTAGAGTCCAAGTGGAGCACTGTCTGGGAAGAGAGCGGCGTGTTCCGTTTTGATCCAACTATCCCTAAAGAAAAGATCTATTCGATCGACACCCCGCCGCCAACGGTAAGCGGTTCTTTACATATAGGACACGTATTTTCTTACACACATTGCGACATTGTTGCTCGTTACAAGCGGATGCAAGGTTTTGAAGTCTTTTACCCAATGGGATTTGACGACAACGGTGTTCCAACTGAGCGGCGAGTGCAAAACTACTACAGCGTAAAATGCGATCCAACCCTTCCATACGACCAGAATCTCGATATCACTACGACCACGGAAGGATCCGTGAGAGCGGTCTCTCGACGCAACTTCATCGATCTATGCACAAAGCTTACCCAACACGATGAAAAAATATTTGAAGACCTCTGGCGTAAACTCGGACTTTCCGTAGACTGGACGATTACATATACAACCGTGGGTGAAACTGCTAGAAGAGTGTCACAAAGATCGTTCTTAGAGGGAGTCGCTAGCGATGAGATCTACTCTACCGATGCACCAACACTTTGGGATGTCGACTTTCAAACAGCTATCTCGCAAGCAGAACTCGAAGATCGTGAGATCGAAGGGACATATTTCCGCATCGCCTTTAAGCTGCAAAATGGAACCGCACTTGAGATAGAGACCTCTAGACCAGAGCTAATTCCCTCCTGTGTTGCTATCGTCGTAAATCCAGATGATGAACGGTATGCATCCCTAGTCGGAACTGTTGCATACTCTCCACTTTTTGAGGTACCTCTGACGATTTACGCACACCCCTTGGCCGAAGCTGGTAAGGGCACCGGGGTAGCGATGGTTTCGACGTTCGGCGATCTGACCGACGTCACATGGTGGCGAGATCTCTCGCTTCCACTTAGACACCTTGTAGGTAGGGACGGACGCCTATCCCTTGAAGCACCTTTTGGTGAAGTTGGATGGCCGTCCAAAAGTCCAGAGTTGGCTTGTAAACACTACCAAGCTCTAGCTGGACTTCCAACCAAAAAAGCTCGGGAAGCAATCATTATGCTCCTGAAAGAAAATGAACTACTTATAGGCGAACCTAAAAAAGTACGGCATAACGTCAAGTTCTACGAAAAAGGTGATCGACCTTTGGAAGTAGTAACATCCAGGCAGTGGTACGTTCGAACCATAAAGCATACCGAAAGACTGCTCCAGCTGGGAAAAGAGTTGAACTTTGTCCCAGCAACGATGAGAGTTAGGTACGAGAATTGGGTTAGCGGACTTAACTCTGACTGGAACATCTCAAGGCAGCGTTACTTCGGAATACCCATTCCAGTCTGGTATCAGCTAGACGGCCACGGCAATGTTCTCTTCGACAAGCCGATACTCCCCGACAGCGATCGACTACCTGTTGATCCCCAGACAGATACACCACCGGGCTACGATGAGTCTCAACGCGACCAGGCACTCGGCTTTAGCGCTGACCTAGACGTCATGGATACTTGGGCAACATCATCGTTATCGCCGCTGTTAGCTATCGAGTCGTCACCTATTCCGATCAAGTCCGGTCGATGTTTTCCTATGGATCTACGACCCCAAGGTCAAGACATCATAAGAACATGGCTATTTTATACGATACTACGCTCTGAGATCGAGTTTCATCGACTTCCTTGGTCCAACACATTGATATCTGGATTTGTATTAGATCCAGATCGCAAGAAAATGTCAAAGTCCAAGGGTAACGTTGTGACGCCAATGCCTTTAGTCGATAAGTTTGGCGCCGACGCCCTCCGGTATTGGAGTGCATACGGTAGACCCGGGGTTGATACAGCAGCCGATGAGTCCCAGATGAAAACGGGTCGACGGCTCGCCATAAAGATCGGGAATGCCTCCAAGTTCGTCCTTTCAGTCGCGCGATTAGCCTCCAAAGCCAATGAAGATCAAATGAGACCAACTTATCTAAACCCTATAGATGTGGATCTATTTATAGGGCTGCGCGAGGTTATTACGAATGCAACGGTTGCATTAGATCGCTATGACTACACCAAGGCTCTTGAAGTTATAGAAGCGTTTTTTTGGGGGTACTGTGACGACTATATCGAACTTGTCAAGGTTCGCGCCTACGGGGAAAACTTCTCATCATTCGAGAGTAATCAATCACTCTCAGCTCGTTATAGCTTGTTAAAATCGCTCTCAATAATCCTTCGGTTCTTCGCTCCGTTTCAGCCCTTTATCACGGAGGAGGTATGGTCTTGGTGGCAGCTTGGCTCCATTCATCGGGCGCCTTGGCCAACGGTCGAAGAGATAGACGAAATTATTTCAGGCGCAGACACCTTGTCTTCAGACACCCGGCCCTACATAGTCGCCGCAGATGTACTAGCTGAGATCAGAAAGGCTAAGTCAATCGCAAAAGTCTCGATGAAGACTCCTGTGAAGTCTCTTCTAATATCGGCGGAGAGTAGCTTCATCAACGGCTTTGAACTCGTTCGGCAAGATGTTGTCGACGCCGGCGTCGTAAAGGACATAACCTCTGCAGTCGGACCAAGATCAATTCAAGTACATTTGGCCTAAGATCCAAAAAGATCTCTATCCACATGAGAGATGCCTCGTGCCTGGCTATTTGGTTCCTTTGTTACTCAGTGGTAATATATATGTAATATTTCAAATTTATCTAGTCAGATACTAGACAAAAGATAAGATAGATGCCATACAGAGTAAGTGAGGTTTCACGATGGAGTTCTCCCTATCCCTCAATGAAGATCAAAAAGACGTCCAGAAGTGGGTACACGACTTCGCTGAGCGTGTAATCAGACCCGCAGCTCGAGAGTGGGACGAACGAGAAGAGACCCCTTGGCCGATCATCCAAGAAGCGGCAAAGGCCGGACTGTACTCCTTCGATTTCATTGCGAACGGCTACGCCGACAAATCAGGACTCACCCTCGCTCTCGTCAATGAGGAGATGGCATGGGGAGACGCAGGTATTACTCTTTCAATCTTTGGCTCAATCCTTGCCGTAGCGGGAATCTTAGCCAATGGAACGCCAGAACAGATCGGTGAGTGGGTTCCCGAGTGTTTTGGAACGCCAGATGACGTCAGATTGGCAGCCTTTGGAGTAACCGAACCAGACGCGGGATCCGATGTTTCTTCTCTTAGAACTAGAGCGATCTATAACGAGGCTACAGATACATGGACTATCAACGGTACTAAAACATGGATCACCAATGGGGGCATTGCCGACTTACACGTAATCGTCGCAAGCGTCGATCCAGAACTCAGAGCACGAGGCCAAGCAAGCTTTATCATCCCACCAAAGACCAAAGGTCTCTCGCAAGGCCAAAAATTCAAAAAGATGGGGATTAGAGCGTCGCACACGGCGGAGGTTATCCTTGACGACGTAGAGGTACCAGGGCGTTGTCTCCTTGGCAGCAAGGAACATCTGGACGAACGGCTGGCGCGAGCCCGACGGGGTGAAAGGTCGAACTCCCAAGCCGCAATGGCTACGTTCGAGGCCTCAAGACCAATAGTTGCAGCACAAGCCGTCGGAATCGCTCGCGCCGCCTATGAGCACTCTCTTGAGTACGCAAAGAGTCGGACTCAGTTCGGCAGGCCGATCATTGACAATCAAGCGATTGCCTTTAAATTTGCCGACATGATCACAAAAGTCGACGCTTCGCGTCTTTTGTGCTGGAGAGCAGCATGGATGGCCGCGAACGGAGTGCCTTTCACGCACGGGGAAGGATCGATGGCAAAGTTACACGCCGGAGAGACGGCAGTTTGGGTTACAGAACAGGCCATACAGATTCTCGGAGGATACGGCTACGTGAGAGAAAACTACGTCGAGCAGTGGCATAGAGATGCAAAGATATACACAATCTTTGAAGGAACGTCAGAGATACAACGCCTTATCATCTCCAGGGCACTTTCGGGAGTCCACATTCGTTAGCTTCAGGGCAAAAGTCCATTGATCAAGGACGGGCAGTCTCCAATGGTAAACGGCAATGAGACCTTCACCTTAAGCTCTCATGAATCACTTACCCACCTCTCGCTTCCTATACCGTCAATATCAAGCCATGCAACTTGGCTCTATGCTCACCAACCTCTCGCTAAGTTAGAGACCAATCCATCGTTCAATCGAGCAACGGACCAAACGACGGGGAGTAAATACTTTCAGCAATGAAGTATTCGGTTGTCACAAAATGAGCTCTCTTTAGGCGCTATAAGTAACGCCGACAACGGTCTAAGATAGTTGCAAACAGGGTCGAACGCTTATATGGGCCGCGAGTAAAGACCCCGGGCGAACAAATGAATGGATAGTACATGATCGAACGAACCTCAATCGACAAACTTGTTGAGCTTGCTGACCAAAAGGTGACAGTATGCGGATGGACTGATAAGATTCGGGACCAAAAAACCGTTCAGTTTATAGTTCTTAGGGATGAAACAGGCCTTGTCCAACTTGTTAGAGAGAGGATCGAAGGCGATCCAATCTGCGACGTGATCAGTGAGCTTTCTGCTGATTCGGTAGTACAGGTTAGTGGAGTGGTGAAGATTGATCCGCGGGTAAAACTCGGAGGGCTTGAAGTTCAAATCGAAGACGTAATCGTGCTGTCTAAGGCTGAACCGATTCCGATAAACGAAGATACGTCCTTAGACAAACGGCTCGACTGGAGATTTATCGACCTACGCAACAGTAGAAACCGCCTGATCTTTGAAGTACAAACAGAACTTGAGCGCTCTTACCGAAAGACCTGGCAAGAGGAAGGGTTTATAGAGATTCACTCACCCAAATTGATGGCAGCAGCTTCAGAGTCTGGTGCTGAACTATTTCGAGTAGATTATTTTGATACCTCCGCATTTCTCGCTCAATCTCCTCAGTTCTACAAACAGATGGCCATGGCAGCAGGATTTGGAAAAGTATTTGAGATCGGACCTGTTTTTAGAGCAAACCCATCGTTCACATCACGCCACGATACAGAGTTCACTTCGGTCGATGTTGAGTTCTCCTGGATCGACTCCCACGAGGACGTAATGAACTTTGAACAACGACTTCTTGCTCGAATGCTCAAGGATGTATCGGATAAGTTCCAAGATGAGATTAGCTCCGTCTTTGGCGTTGACGTGATCGTACCGGAGCTACCATTTCCTCGCATAAAACTAGCGGAAGCCGTTGAGATTGTCGAGAGCTCAGGACACAAGATCGAACGCACCGATGGGGACCTTGATCCTGAAGGTGAACGCCGAATAGCAGAGTATGTCCAAAACGAATACGGACATCAGTTCGTATTTCTCACAGACTACCCGGCAACAGTACGACCTTACTATCACATGCGACACCCAGAAGACGCCACTCTTACAAAAAGTTTCGACCTTGTATGGAAAGGTCTTGAGATTACTACGGGAGCGCAACGAGAACATAGATACGATACCCTAGTAAACCAGGCAATTGAAAAGGGCTTGGAGCTGGCACCACTCCAGTTTTATCTAGACTTTTTCCGATATGGTATGCCACCTCATGGCGGCTTTGGCATGGGGTTGACTCGTGTACTTATGATACTTCTGGGTCTCAAAAATGTAAGAGAGGTTACTTTCTTATATCGAGGTCCAAACCGTCTTTCACCGTGATGAACCCTGCAAGACATGGAGGTCCATACATTCAAAAGGACCCCTTAAAAGGACTCACCGCATTGCAACCAATTAGACACTCGCTACTGACGCGAATTTAATTTGCCACGGGATTTATGGAGACTCAGTTACCTGTGAACCAGATGGCTCTCATGGTCTAATTTGATGCTAGGAGATAGAACTCTTCTCCCTACTTTACTTTTACGGAGTCACATCCGTAGTATTGCTTAGGGGCTAGATGACTCGATTAGGGTAACCATTCAGGTGGTCAACTTCTGACCACCTGAATGGTTACATCGCAACGATGTCGTCATAGCGACGAAAGAACGAGGTGAGTGTCTTTTTCGTAAGCTGGTGACGTCCCAACTCAACAGCATTCTCGCCAGCACACTTCATCTCTAACAACAACTTTGTCATTCTAT
>JAJYHJ010000096.1 GCA_021784785.1 Actinomycetes bacterium
CGGATAGGATTTCATCATTCCTCTACTTCTCGCCCTACATGTTCAATAGTTCACCTTAATAGGCGACAACTAATCTGACAGCTAGGGATCAAATCCAGACGTAGAGGTCGACTGTCGCACCTCTGCATCGTTTGAAAGCTGTGCTACGTTGGTTCTAAGCACGTTTTGCAACAAGAAGGTCGCCCGGTAAACGTTGATGGGCACCACGAACCCAGGTTCACTCTTCACAACTAGATGAGAAAACTTTGCGTCCTGGACTATTCCTACGTGCCGAATCCAGTCGATACGCAACGGGGTCGAATTTCAGCCGACACAACTTCAAAGTCATCGTTATACTGACACCATGCCGTCCCTTCACGCCCTAGTATCTTTTGGTCTTGTGGCCGTTATTCTTATCTTGATTCCGGGTCCAAGCGTACTTTACAGCATCACCCAAGCACTTTCGAACGGCAGAAATTCCGCACTTCTAACTGTGGCTGCAAACACTTTAGGTGTTTTAACACAAGGTCTAGTGGTCGCATTTGGGCTTGGGTTGTTTTTTACTCACTCCCTAACTGGATTCACCATTGTGAAAGTTTTTGGTTCCATCTACCTTATATACTTAGGAATCACCACCTTTAGGACGCGCCATTATAAAGCCCAGCTAGTGACGGAAATGAATGCAGCAATATCAACCTTGAAGGTCTTGCGTCGCGGATATACCGTAGGAGTATCAAATCCCAAAACCGCTATCTTTATGGCCGTGGTCTTGCCTCAGTTCATAGCACAAAACGCCACTTCTACCACGCAAATGGCAGTCTTGGCCTTTGAGTTCTGCGTGATCGGGATAGTCTCAGACAGCGCCTGGGTTCTAGTAGCTGCCAGAGCTAAGGTATGGCTAAGTTCATCGCCGAAGAGGCTGGAGTATCTAGTCGGACTAGGAGGAGCAGTAATAGTCACGTTAGGAATCGTTTTATTAAGTTTTGCTCCGAGACTTAGCTAACTAATTGGAGTTGTGCTACAAAACGTAGAATCTTGTGGATCTGACGTTTTGTTGACGTTCGACTCATCCATGCAGAGCTTCGCCAGTTCACGCATCAATGACTTTGAAAATGATGTGATTGCAAATCTATCTTGCTCATCAACGGCAACATGAAACGCTCGATGAAACTCGCCCAGCGGAGAAGCGAGCAGCTTCTTACTCTCGATGAATAGCTGGAGTGGACATAAGCTCTCATCACCGCTAAAAGTAATGTTCGTATGCATATAACGCCAGTGCGCCGCCAATGCTCCAAGAGGGTGACGGATATTTTGTGAACGCCTCATAGGCACAAACGCGTCATGCCAAGATAAAAAAGCCGACGCGGGCATTGGTCTTCCGATCACATATCCCTGTCCCCGATGTGCACCAAGGTGAGCCGCCATCTCCATGGACCCAAGATCTTCGATACCTTCTACGGTAACTTCAAGTCCAAGATCTCGTCCTAACATCACCGCCATTCCCAAAAGATCCAGTACACGTAAAGGATCTTCATGAACTCCTCGCAAAACAAGTTGATCAATCTTGACTCCATTGAACTCTATCTCCCGAAGTCGGGCTATATTCGAATGCCCAGAACCAAAGTCGTCCATTGCCAACTTAACTCCCAAGGCGCGTATCTCACCTAGAGCCTCTTCTATCTGGGGTGAATTAAGTAGTTCTTCAGATTCCAATAACTCAAGTTTCAACCTCGATGCGCCTATCGCAGAGTCCCGAACCGTATCTTTCAGCCATTCAGCTAATCCTCGTTGAGTCAAAGATTTAGGATGGATGTTGATGGATAGAGCGATGTCCCCGACAGTATTGGAAAGCCCAGCGACATCCAACATGGCTATCTCCGTCCCCTTCTTTAGGAGGTACTCAAGCTCTCGATCAGAGAAGGTCGGCATGAAGAGATTGGGGGCCACAACAGATCCGTCAGGAAGTACCAAGCGAGCTAAACCCTCGACCTCCATGAGCTCGCCGGTCTTTAGGTCAACTATTGGCTGCAAATACATTTGGAGACCACCCGAGTAAAGGGCGCTTCGCCAGGTACGTAAAACATTGATCGTCTCTCCGCCACCTCCACCACTTAGAGTCTGATAGAAAGTCGAAAGGTGATTTTGAATAGCAATTAGAAGTTGCCGCCCCAAAGGCGCGTCAAACATGTCAAGATAGGTTCCAGTAACTACTAACAGAGAGACTGGCCGCATAGCTGAGTCATATATCGGAACGGCAGCCATCGACCTCACTTGAGATTCACCTGCCCGGGCATCCGTTAGATAGCCGATCTCGAAGTTCGTGGTAGTTATCGTAAGGTTCCTCCAGCTATCACTAAGGAGGTTCCTCTGATCCACTCCATGACTTGAACGTTCGAGAAGTTTCAGTAGACTCTGATAGTCAAGAGAGGTAACGCCTAGGCCTTCATCGACACTGAGGTCGCCATCAGCGTCCATAGAAAGGGTAGCCAGCGAGTTTACGCCTGGAATCAGTAGAAGCTTTTGAAGCCACTCTGAAAGTGCTCCTTTCCAGACTCCAGCTTCCGCTACGGCGGTATCGTTAATTACTTGTCTACACGTTGCAATCGTCGAACGCGTAGCCTCAAACTGCAACCGGAAACTCTGTCGCAAGATCAGATCCAATGACTCCATAACGTCTCGTTGGGAACCTACCTGTAGATTCATCTCCGCTAGCGCATGGGAGACCGTTGCCTCAAATCGATCTATCAGGGTAACGACATCTGGGAACGACACCCCCATGTAAGCGAAGATATTACCGAGGTCTCGTTCCAATCGCTCGCGTTCCATAGCTGGGTCGACTCCACCGACCACAATCCCAAGATAACTTAGGACCAAGTCCGTCAAGGACCGATAACCATACGCACTAAAGTGTCCAACACGATCACTGCCGTCAATAGACCGTCCAATCGTTGCAATAGTATCGATCGCCGCACGTTCCACGATCGGAAGAACAGTAGTGACATTAGAGTAAAGGGTCGCAAGTCCAACGCTTCCTAACGCATCATTTGTCGAGCTACTCGCCTCTAGGAGGCTCGGATCTTCTCCCTTCCACCTCTCCCACCAAGAACTTCGTCTCATCTTGTTAGCTTTGCTCTGGTAGAGTGCCGCGTCAGCTCTCCGAATCAAGACGTCTGGATCCGTTCCGTCCTCGGGATAGAGCGCTACTCCTAAGCTGATTTGCAGATAGGTGAAGTGTCCATCTGGTCCGATCCCGAAGGCCTTCGCATAAGTTACCTCAAGACGACTTAGCAATGAATCCAAGGACTCTACAGAGTTATCGACCTCCAATACGACTACAAACTCATCGCCACCGAGTCTTGCGACGAAGTCGCGAGGCCTAAGCGAACCCTTTAGGCGTTGAGCGAACTCTTTGAGGACCTCATCACCACATAGATGTCCGAATGTATCGTTGATAGGTTTGAAGTTGTCAAGATCAATAACGCCGACGATAAAGCGGTTTGCTTGACCGGTACCCCTGTGAAAGATCTCCTCTAACCTTTGGTCCAACTCAAGTCGATTTGGAAGACCTGTTAAGGGATCCGCCCTTGCCAACCGTGACTCTCTTTCAAGCGATTGGTCCAGTCGGATTTTCAACTGTATCTCTTCGATACCTCGGCCGATTAACTGGGCCAACCTTCGACACAGGTTGAGCATCTCACCGTGAAACACTGCCGGTTTGTCAGCAACGATTAACATTACTCCAAAGCGACTGCCCGAGACATCTATAGGTAAAGCTAGCGATGAGTGCCAATCGTATCGTTCGCATAACTCAAAAAAACCTCGCTTAGAAAGGTTTCGGCTGAGAAAATCGTCTACGGCAGACTCTCCGCTCCTCCAAACCGACCTAATAAGAGTCGCCTCAAGAAGGCTTGGATCTTGCTGAATAAGTGAGATCGCCTCTTTAGCCCCTCTTCCATCTGCCGTCAACAACTTGAGCGTGTCGCTTTCGTCAAAATTCACAACACCGGCACTTACAAAAAATGGATACTTTACTAAAGCACTAGTGCTTCCGTTTAGGACATCTGATAGCGTCTTAGCCCCAAGTACTACTTCGCCGACGGACGACAAGACTTTGTACATTGTCTCTAAGTATCTACTCCTAGCACTTGATTGAAGGAGTCTTAGGTTTTGTTCTAAAGAGACAGAGATCGCCGTCATCTCTTTGTCACACGGTACTTGGAGATATGAACTCCTGCGAATCGCAATACATAAAAAGTAAGGGGTATTTTTCTCCGATATGTTAAGCTCAAGCGTTCTTAGCATAACTCTTACTCTGGATCTAACGAGGCCACGGTTTGTACTGCTATGGTAGAGACAGAGTCCTTTAGGCAGAGACCTCCACGTCGTCGTATAAGTCTTGCTCTGATCGTTCATAGGAGCGTCGTGCGTCTTTTTACCCGTCCCTAGTTTTAGTGTCTCAGGATAGTACTTCGAGATATCAGGACCATACTGCGCGACCGGTTCTAAAGTGTCATCGCAGTTTAAAGTCGCGACCATCGCACACTCAATGAGTTCGACCTCACTGAAGGTTTCTACCATCTCCGCAATAGCGGCGTCTATCGTGCCGTCAAAAGTCATTCCGATTTTATCAAGTTGAGCCTTAGTTCGTTCGAGACTCAAAAGCAAGCGGTCTTTCTCCGCTCGTCGAAGAAGAGCAACGGATACGAACAAAATTACAGAGAACCCAATTGAATATAGAAGCAATATAAGAGGTAGGCCTCGGAGCCACAGAGAGAGAACTTCACCGCTATTCCAACTCACAATCACCTTCCAAGGTGTCGACGGGACAACGATAGATCGAGACAGTGACATACCTAAAAAGCTTTGAGGCAAAAGTCGCTTCGTCTCTCGAATCTTGCCTACACCTACGACTTGAAACTGTTGAGTGGGGAGAGTAGGAAAAGTTACGTATACCTGAAATGGCAACCTATCAACCTTTGCGCCCAAGAGATCTCTTAGATAAACCGGTGAACCTACATAAAACTGAGGCTTTCCATTAACCTCAATCGCATACCGAGTACTCACTACGAAACGCCGAAATGTTTTGGAGTAAAGAGGTCGACCTACCAACATCCGATCACTTGACGACCAGAGAAAATGGCTGCTATTTGAGGTTACTTTCAGCGACGAAGGATGTTTCGCCGTTGACCAAACTATTTTATTACCCGACCCATCTAAGACATTGACTGCGCCTAGATCTGGGTTGTCCTTTAGAAACGTTTCGACGGCGCTCTCCACAGACGAGTTAAGTCTTCCCGTTGCGGCTTCGCTCAAGGAAATACTTCCTCCGATAAAGGCTAACTCGTCGAAGTGCAGGAACATACGCGAGGAGATCGTCGACACATAGTCACCGGCAAAGTATCGCGCTTTAGTTCCTATAGCCACATTATCCGCTCTTAGTCGAAGATACTCCGAAGTCCCTACAAAGACCAGATATATAGAAAAGACGGCGAAGACTACGATCTTTGCGAACTTGATCGTTAAAGAGCGACCGAGTATCTCCTTTTGTCCTCTACGTCGTAGGTCCAAGTCGTCCTCACTAAAATGATGCAAGAGACACGGAATAATTACGGCTCGCTGCTCAAACTCTTATAACACTTATTCATCGGAATGAGCCTTTAGATCTTTAGGCTACAAGCATCAACACAGATACTCCTAATAGATATTATCAAAATATTGACAAACACATAGGAAAACTCGCCTGACACTGGCAAAAGGCGATATTGAGAAAGTAATCTTTAGAATCGTGCATCCACAAGTCACAGAAATACGCCTAGGAACAGCCTCTTATTCCTACACGCAATAAGACTCTTGCCTTCAGCAAAAGAGTAACTTGCGAATGCTGATCGCTACGTCCTAACCAAATCTTCTAACTTAGACAGAGTCGCACCAAGAGTCTTTTTCGAAAGTGAGTAAAACATCCATCGCCCCTGGCGCTTTGCAGTTACAAGACCAGCTTCCGATAGAACCTTCAGATGATGCGAGATGGTCGGTTGTGACTTGTCAGTAGGAACTACTAGATCACAGACACAGAGTTGACCGTCCCGAGCACCCCCAATAAGTGCAAGTATCTTCAATCTCACTGGATCCGAAAGAGCGCTCAGGATCCGCGCATCTTCTTCATCGAATGGCACCTCCTTGGACACCGTTGCCCCACCAAGCCTAATTAGCACCTCTTCTTCAATCTCCATAGGTCGAGTCCTCAACTTCTTGGAAGCGATACATTTGCTCAGATCATATCTTAAATCTACTCAGAAAAGCTTATCAGTCATGATATATTGATACCCATCAATATATCTAACCGCACAGAATGTGAGGAACCATGAAGGTTGTTATCGTCGGAGGAAGCGACGCCGGCGTGTCGGCAGCGCTCCGAATTAGAGAGCTCCAGCCAAACTTTGAAGTTCTCATCATTACCAAAGACAGCTATCCTAACTTCTCTGTTTGTGGACTTCCTTATCTACACTCTGGAGAAATTGGCGACTTTAGATCCCTGTTTCACCGAACCCCTCAAGATCTCGAGGCTATCGGGATCAAGTTAAAACTCGACACTGAAGTCCTCGCAATCGACAGAACAAACAAAGTATTAGCCACCTCAAGCGCGGAACACATCCCATACGACACCTTGATCCTTGGAACTGGAGTCCTACCAAGAAGGCTTGCTGTGCTGGACGACCTTCACAGTCCATCGGTTTTTTACCTGCACTCCCCAGGAGACGGAGAGGCACTTGAGTCCTTCATCCGTACGAAACAACCCAGATCCGCTCTTGTAATTGGTGCAGGGTACATCGGTGTAGAGATGGCAGAGGCATTTGCAACTCGAGCCATTAAAACCTGCTTGATAGAGCAGAACAACCAGATATTCCCCTCAGCTGAAGCCGAATTTGCCACAAGGATCCAAGATGCGCTCACCTTAAAAGGCGTTTCCATACACACATCTTGCGGAGTCGAGAAAGCGTCACAGACCGTAGACAACAAGGTCAGAGTGACTCTCACAAACGAGGAGTCGCTAGAGGTTGACCTAGTCGTCATTGCTATAGGCGTACAGCCCAACAGTAAACTTGCCAAAGCAACTGGTATTGAATTAAGTGCTCAGGGTGCCATAGTAGTCGATAGCTACATGAGAACCTCAGACCATAGTATTTTGGCCGCAGGCGATGCCGTTCACACCTTCCATCGGATACTTGAGCGATTCACCTACCTTCCCTTAGGGTCTACCGCACATAAACAAGGAGCGATAGCAGGAGAAGTAGCTTCCTTACATCTAACTCATCAGTTCAAAGGATCTCTAGGAACTCAAGTCTTAAAGGTCTTTGAAAACGTCTTTGCTACGACTGGTCTCAAGCGCGGCCAAAGTCGCCAAGAGGGATACGACCCTTTGTTCATTGAGATCGAAGCTGACGACCACAAGGCTTACTATCCTGGTGCGAACAAAATATATCTATCCATACTCGGCGATAAGATTACAGGAAGGCTTTTGGGAGTCCAGATGTACGGGAAAGTAGCGACAGCAGTACAAAAACGTATAGACGTTGCTGCTGTCGCTTTGTACAGTCGTATGACCGTTGCGGAGATGGTAGACCTAGATCTAAGCTATAACCCTCCGCTGGGTAGTCCTTGGGATCCTTTACAGGTTGCTGCCGCCGAGTGGATCAGGAGATCTCAGGTTCAACGAGAGTCTTCGATATGACGGACCTACTACTTGGAGCAGGAGTCTTTGTTCTCACTCTGGTCCTTGTAATTTGGCAACCACGGGGATTGGGTATCGGCTACAGCGCTCTTGGTGGCGCCGCTATCGACCTACTGCTCCATATCGTCGACCTCCATAACGTAGCCACCGTCTGGTCTATCGTATGGAACGCAACCTTCACTTTTGTGGCGATAATCATCATCTCTCTCATTCTCGATAGTGCTGGATTTTTCCGTTGGATAGCGCTACATTTCGCACGACTTGGTGGTGGCAAGGGTCCTCGCCTTTTTGCAATGGTAATCGTCCTTGGGTCTCTCATCGCTGCAATGTACGCTAACGACGGAGCAGCTTTAACACTTACGCCCATCGTAATAGAACTTATGCTTGAACTTGGACTGTCGCCTGAGATCTCTTTAGCATTCATCATGGCATCAGGGTTCATCGCCGATACAGCTAGCTTGCCTTTTGTCGTGTCAAATCTCGTTAATATTGTCTCTGCCGACTACTTCCATATCGGATTTGTAAGTTATGCCACCACAATGGTTCCCGTTGATCTGATAGCAGTTCTGGGGAGTCTGGCGGTACTGTTCATATTCTTCAGAAACTCTCTTCCAAAGTCCTACAACAACTCTCAGCTAGAATCTCCCAAAGACGCCATTCGAGATCCGTTGACCTTCAAGGTGGGAGCAGTGGTGACTTTTGCCCTTCTTGTAGGATATCTCCTCTCAGGGACGTTGGGAGTCCCCCTCTCGGTTATAGCTGGGGCTGGAGCTCTCGTCCTTATAGCAACCGCATCTCGGAATAGGCGCACCGTACTTAGCGGAAATACCCCAAAACAACGCAGCGAGAGCGAAGCCACAATAGATGTCCCGTTGCTTCTGAGGGAGGCACCTTGGCAAGTAGTACTGTTCTCGTTAGGCATGTACCTGGTGGTCTACGGCCTCAAGAACGTCGGACTTACAACACACCTATCGGTCGTCTTACATCAGTTCGCAAACAGTGGTCTTTGGTTCGCTTCAGTTGGAACTGGTCTTTTAATCGCAGTACTGTCGTCAATCATGAACAACATGCCTACCGTTTTGATAGGAGCCCTCTCTATATCCGGCACACACATACACGGGGTAACTCAGAGTATCTTAGTATACGCAAACGTCATCGGAGCCGACCTAGGACCCAAACTCACACCTATTGGATCACTTGCAACTCTACTTTGGTTACATACCCTAAAAAGACGTGGGATCGAGATATCGTGGTGGAGTTATATAAAGACAGGATTCGCACTTACCGTTCCACTCCTACTAGTTGTGACGACTGCCCTCTATCTCCGCCTGGCGCTTTGAACGCTAATAGAATTTTGCGTGAATGTGCTCCCTCCAAGCATCTCCTTAGACCCTCTTGATTCACCTGCCACTTTTTGGCAAGAGGGTCCTATCTTTTAAGAATTCTCTAGGTTTTCAGAACACATAGCGACAATGCGACCATCTCTCATAGAAAGACAATCATTATCTTAAATGACGTAAGTGACTAGAGCGTGTTCAATGAATTGTCACCCTACAACTAGTAGCTTCTCAAAGCAGTTGCTTTCCCGATCATTCCTATTACAAGTGCCACGAAATAATTATGAGGTGCAGCCTTGTCCACTCTCATCTTTAGGACCAGGTTCAGCCGACCATGTTCTAAGCTCCGAAATCTCCCACTTCAGGAAACTCAGACTTCAGCTCTTCAGGAAGAGATGACACTACACTTATGAGTTCTTTTCTCATTTCAAATAGTTCTGGACTCCCTTGTTGTATCGCTGACATAGTCCTGGCGATTGAAGCTATCGTTTTCATCCTATTATCCTCATGTTCCTCTGCCCAACGAGCAGCATTATTGATTCGAGCTGCCAGTGCAAGAGCCTTTTGGCTAGCCCTCATGGTACCATTTGGGAAACTCGCTACTCCAGAAAACTTAGGACCCTCGATCTTGACGTAGGCGCTTCCGTACCCAGATGACTTCGGGGCAGCAAGAGCGAATATGCCCAGTGTCAGCATTCTGGTTGCAGTTAGTCTTTGACTAACTCCCGTATGATCTTCCACCTCTGCTCTAACTCCAAATATCGGTCCTTGACCCTGAGGAGTCTTGATCCATCGTTCGTGAAGAGTAACGCCCCCGGAAACGGTTATAAACTTGCCTTTGGTACTGGAAAGAGTTCTTCTTTCTAGATCGG
>JAJYHJ010000087.1 GCA_021784785.1 Actinomycetes bacterium
TCATTTCACAGCGAAACTCTGATGAGGGACACTAGAGCTCTGACGTAGTTCAAGATGGGCAGTTGGTGAGAGTTCGTCTTGGATGCGCTGTAGCTATAAGCTATTGAGATCGGCAGTGTCCCTTAGGCTGTAGTTCCTGATACTGCGTCAGCGATATGAAAGTTATGAGTCATATCACTGGAAATTCAGAAGCCGGTGCTCTAAACGAAGAGGTCTTCGTTCAGACTTGAGCGTCCCCGCAAGCTCGTACTTCAATTAGTCAGATTGAGTACTCAAAATTTGTCAGCTGAGCTCAGTGGCCTCAACGTCTGGTAAAGCGGTGCTCAGTTTGCGTAGGGGAGGGTAGTTCGAGCGACAGAGGTCGCTCGATGTGCAAGAGGGAACTTCTAACACAGTCAGTTTTGCGATAGGATCCTTTGAACTTAACGTATTGGGGAAAGGGTATCAGTATCAAAGGTGCATGAGAGAATATTTAGGTACTACTCTCCAATGACGAAACGTAGTGAATAAGTATTCTCAAGAACGAGGTAAGTGCGCAAAGACTCTAAAGAGGGCTAAGTTACGTTCGGGACAGTCTCACTCACTCAATAGAGACTTCCTAGATCAGCAGGTGCAGTGTTTAGCTATTCAGCTTTCCCGGCTGTATCAAGAAAAGACTGATGTTGTTAAAAATGGTAGTGAGGCACTTTGCGCTAACCTTATGTTATCGAAATCTGAGTACCAAGTGTAAGACAGACGATAGCGAGGAGGAAGGTTTTGGTAGGAGTAAAGTGATTTGAAGCAGACAGGACGTCCCAGCGTTAATCCTTTCTCCATCTCTATTAGCGCCGTAACAACGCTGTTGTACGGAGGGCTTACGGGAAAAGATCTACATAGAGTTCTACTAGCACGAGGGCTAATGAGTGCCTCGCGAGCATTGGCAGGTGTGTTGGTCCCTATATATCTAGTACTCATAGGGTTTGAGGCAACCACCTTAGGACTGTTGTTTATGGGTGTTGCATTTGCTGCAGTTGTACTTTCTTACAGCGTCGGTGTTCTCTCGGATAGATTTGGGCCTAAGCCATTTCTTATTATATTTCCCTTGTTAGTGGCTGTCGCTTCGGTGGTCTTTGCATTCACGCAAAATACGTTTGTATTGGTTGTTATGGCAATGATCGCCTCTTACGGCAGAGGCGCCGGAGCGGGGGCTGGGCAAGTTGGGCCGTATCAGCCGGCAGAGAGTTCACTTATAGTCTCGGCTGTCTCTTCAACGGAGAGAAACCAAGCCTTTTCTCGCGTCACTATTTTTTCAACCTTAGGCGCACTGGTAGGAACCGCGGTCGCTGTCGCTTCGCACTCAAAGCCGGGAAGCCACAGTTTTGTTCTGCTTGAGTTCAGAACGTCGATGTTGATTGTCGGAGCTATGGCATGTCTGGCGGCTCTGGTCGTTATACCGATAGCTAATCACAAGGGAGATACTAAAGAAAGGCAAGAGCTGGGAAGGCAACGACTTCCAAAGTCAGCTCGGACTCTTATCTATAGGCTTTGGGTGACCAACACCCTGAATGGTCTTTCGGTTGGACTCTATGGTCCGTTTATTACTTACTGGTTTTATAAACGTTATGACGTGAATTCCGCAACTATCGGCATCCTTTATACAGTGGTCAATGTGGCTGCACTTTCCTCCGGAATAATTGCTCCTAAATTAGCTAGCCGATACGGATTGATTCGTGCGACAGTGCTACTTAGGGTCGCACAAAGTGTCATGTTGATTCCGTGGGCCCTGTCGCCAACGTTTGTTTTAGCAGGCTTCTTTTATGCCTCTAGGATGGTATTCCAAAGAGCAAGCCTTCCGCTTAGGCAGTCTTACGCTCTTGGGCAGGCTCCCGAAGGATCAAAGGCGCGTGTGTCTTCGATCTCCAACATCCCATCGCAGGCTGCGATGGCGGTTTCACCAGCGGCTGCTGGCGTGATCTATGACAGCATTTCCCTTGAACTTCCTCTTATCCTAGGCGGCGTTTTGCAGTTGGCTGGTACATACCTATACTACGTTTTCTTTAAGGACCGTCCACCGATAGAGGAGCAGGGCTAGAGCTGGAGGGCACTGAACTCCTTAGTGTCGGCTGAACGCTCACTTGGTGCTGTTCGCTCAGTGATCGTTAACGTGTAGCATAATGGTTGTACTCTTGCAAAAGTTTTGGAGAAGTTGTAGTTAAACTAGAGTCTGAACGGACGATATAGTTACTAAGTTGTCCGACCGTTTTGGTGGATCTCTGGAAGAAGATTGTGCATGGATGCTCTATGAATGAAGATGATCGAGATTCTTTGAGCGAATCCGAGAAGAGGCTTGCCTTCTCGGAGATCTCACGCATTCTCGGTTCTCAGCAACCGTGCTCTAAGTCGCTTATTGATCTTCTTCAGCTCGTCGGTAAAACAGTAGATTTGGACTTATTTTTAGTATCGAGGGGATATGGTTCCACACATTTAGTGGTTTTGAATAGTTATTTCAGTGAATATTCAAGACTTCGTGAGGTGTCTAAAAGGAGTGCGTACAAGTCACTGCTGGATCTATTGGACAATATAGAGGATCGACGTCTCAAGTTCAAGTTAGGCGACTTTGGATCTCACGAAAATTACCTTAATGCGGTGGTTGTACCGATTACAAACTTTAGCAGGAAGTGTCTCCTCATAGCGATAGCACCTCGATTCTTGCAACCCATCTCTTTGGAACGCTCTCAATTTGTTGAACGAGTGTCTGATGCCTTTGGATTGATTTTAAAGAGCCGCGACGATCTTTTTGAAAAGCGCATAAGTCGATTTGTAGTTGAGGGCCACCATGAGATAGCTAGCATTTTGCTTCGCTTGGACGCAACTTTAGCTGACACTGAATTGGTGGCGACAACTAGGAGAGTTCTAGCCAGGCTAACTCGATCACGTGAGATTCATTTTGCACTACCGAGGTGGCCGGACGATCAGCATTCCAGTGGCTTTACGGTAGGTCCGATACCGACGTTAGAGGCGCTTGATTCGTCGACAAACATCGTTCGCCTTCCACTTCTCCAGGGAGAGTTCGAGATGGTGGTGACGCTTACAAGAACAAAACCTTTATCGCAAGAGGTTCTTGACTCTTCGAGATTGATATTCGACCTATTGGCGTCTGGAGTCTCCTATCTGTTAGAGACAGGACGCGCAGATCGAATCTCCAGGGATACTCAGAAACTAGCGTTAGCTCTTAATCGTGTACCCACCGGAATAGTGATCTCATCACCCGAGGGTGATGTCTCGTACTGGAATGCAGCAGCTTACACAATGTTTAGCTATAACGAAACGTCTGAAGTAGCTCTTTCCGAGCTATTGGATGAAAGCGAATCCGTGGTAGCACTCGATGAAGTCATCTCAGAGGTGCTGGCGGGAACCTCTAGATCAATGGATCTAAGAGCCAAAAGAAGTGACGGGAGTGTATTTCACTCCACCTGGGTAGGCGCTGTACTTAGAGAGAGTGACTTAGGTCAAGACTATATTTTATGGACCATTAATGACTCAAGTGAGACTACCTCTGCGCTTCGAACTCTAGAGGATCAGGCCCACCGTGACTACCTGACGGGCATGTTCAATATGCGAGCGTTGATGAATTCGCTAAATAACATTATTTCAACGTTGAATAGGCCGTTTTTTACAGGTGTGGTCTTCGTTGACCTCGATGACTTCAAATCTGTCAATGATACGTACGGTCACCATGTGGGAGACGCTTTGTTGAAGATAGTTGGACAGCGTATCGAGCGATGTCTTCGTAAGGGCGATATCGCCGGACGTATCTCAGGCGATGAGTTTCTCGTTATTTTGCCCGTAGTAGCATCCAGCGCTCAGGCAGAACGTATAGCTCGGCGTATCAAAAGGAGTCTTTTGGATGAACCGGCTTTTGTTGATGGCGTCAAAATTTGGCTTTCTGCAAGCGTAGGGATTGCAACGACCGACAATCCCGCTACGAGTCCAGAGGATCTGATCCGTCAGGCAGATAACTCAATGTACGCCATGAAGAGAAGCGGCAGAGTGTCTCGTTCTCGTAGGCGTGCCGAGGTCCTCAACGCCAAGATCGAACCCGGCGAAAGGGTCGTGGGTGAGGTTCTCGGCGATGCTTTAAGTGGTGGTGATCAGCTTCGAGTTACATATACGCCTATCTACGATCTCGCAAGTAATGCCGTATTTGGCGTCTCTACTTCGCTTGTCCTTCAAGATTCACGGATAGGATGCGTCTCTTACCCTTCGATAGCTCGGGCAGCTGAGGTGGCGGGGCTGCACTTTCCGTTATTTGAATGGTATTTGACTCGCATGAACAAGGAGTTATATGAGAGCTTCGTGAAAAAATCGACGCCTAGACTGTCGAAACTGGCTCTTACGGTCAAAGTTCCAAGAAGGACCTTAGAAGACCGTCCGCGTATAGTACGTGTATTGAAAGAACGCGACTATTTAGAGATTGCGACTGTGATCTTGGAGTTAGATCATTCGGCGCTTGAATATCTCAAGGATGTAGATCAGCGAGGAGTGTTTGGTTCACTTCGCGAGAAGCGTTACTCTATCGCGGTTGAGATGCACGATGATGTTGGTTCGTTGGTGTCATTATACGATGTATCTCCGACATTTTTGAAGCTTTCTCCAGGAGTACATAGTTGGGATAGGATAGGACCGTTGGTACCATCCTTCACTGCTCTGTCAAGCTCACTGTCTAGTAAACTTGTAGCGATGGATGTGAACTCACCGGGAGACTTTGAGGTTGTACGACATCAGGTCCGCTTCTTGCAAGGTTCGGTCGCGAAGGGCACGGTCGACGTGGACCAACTGGAGCAGGTATTAGATCATCTGGACCTCTCCGGACTTAATCTGAGTTAATACGAGTACCGGTTATGCTTTTTCGCATACGATACACTTTGCCAAAGATCTGTACATCTTTACCTGGCCTGAGCTATTGTATCTCGAACTTCTTCGTGAGATCAGATGTGTAGGTTCTAATATAAGTAGTATCAGGCGATTGGACGCCTTCAAGTTCGAGGGTCGTTTGGAGGTGTAAGTGGTAGGCGGTGAGTCGTTTCTAGGGCTATGGAGCGACAACTGGAGTAATAGACGTTTACGAGATGCGCTTATCTTTAAGGATAAAAAAATATCTTATGGAGAACTTGACGCGGCTACATTGCAGGTTGGGAGTTATCTTTCAGACCGGTTTGAACTTGACCGAAGTACGACAGTTGCCATCATGGCAAAAAGCTGTGAGGCAGCTGTCATATTAAATATTGCCCTTGTCAGAGCTGGGTGTACCCTAGTTCCTGTCAATCCAAGTCTGTCTCTTGACGAACTTGCTCACATTGTCACCACTGCAAAACCTAAACTGTTTATCTCGTTCAATGCAGAGATTAGCCGCTACCTAAAAAAGCGGTCAGATATTGAAGTTGCAGATGGTGAATGGCTGTATCAAGATGCTAAGAAACCTTCTATGTGTGGGGTTGCCGCCTATGGCAGGTCGACGGAGTCCACCACTTTAATCGCGTTTACCTCAGGAACCACGGCTGCTCCCAAAGGGGTTCCCATATCCAACTCATCAATCTCTTGGAACTTACGAACGTTAGCGGCACTGTGGGAACTGAATTCTGAGGACTCTCTCTATCTGTCACTTCCGCTTTTTCACATACACGGACTTGTAGTGGGTTTATACGGGGCGTTGAGCGTTGGGGCGTCGGTATACGTCGAAGACCGTTATAGCCCAGCCGTCTTGGAACAGCTCTTAAGGAGTCGAGATGTCAACACTTTCTTTGGCGTACCCACTATGTACCATCGGCTTTTGGTTAGCGGCAAAGCAGATGCACTTTCATATGCGAGGCTTGTTGTGAGCGGATCTGCGCCGCTTTCTCAAGTTCTGTTTGAAGACATATTTGAAACCTCGGGTAAAGCGGTAGTAGAGCGTTACGGTATGACGGAGACTCTAATCATATCTTCAAACCCATATAGAGGAGAGAAGCGACGGGGGTCGGTTGGGATCCCGCTACCGGAGACAAATGTGTCCTTTACAGATGAAGAAGAGATCCTCATTAGTGGTCCCGGCGTGCTCTCGGGGTACTTGGCAGAAGATGGTCAAATAGAAGCGGCTGTCTCCTCTAGCACACCGTTTGCAACAGGAGACCTTGGACATATGGTTGATGGTTACCTCTACATTGACGGTAGAAAGAAGGACTTGATCATTACTGGAGGACACAACGTACATCCCTTTGAAGTTGAAGAGGCTATCTCTCGAATAAGTAATGTGTTAGAGGTTGCTGTAGTTGGAAAGCCGTCACTTGAGTGGGGGGAAGAGGTGACTGCTTTCGTAGTTGCCGACGGAAGCTTAGATGAAGAGACGGTACGGAGATTCGTCGGTGGGCGCTTGAGCCCTTTCAAGGTGCCTAAGAGTGTTGTTTTTGTAGAGTCGCTCCCTAAGAACGTAATTGGAAAGTTAGACAGAAGAACCCTCAAAGCGCAGTGCTTTGAGGGTTCGTAGTGCCCGACTGCCGTTTGAATTAGAAGCTAAGTACGGTATACCCTAAGTGGTGATACTCTTGGACTTCAGCACCTGCTGCCAACAGATCGATAGGCCTCTCTGCCATCTCGGTTTGAACGTTGTACTGCTCGACGTTACCCTTGCACGCCTTTGGAAGTACACCAACGTTACGCAGGACGTTAATCTGCTCATCGATCTTACCGCTAGCGGCTAATTTAACACCTGGGCCAAAGAACATTACTCTGACGTCGGCGCCGCGATTTTCCTTCAACCTTGAAGCCAAAACTAATCCAGGTATCACTCTCGCGGGATCCTCTGAAAGTATTAAAAATGCAATCTTTGCTTGATCTTCACTCAATCTACTACCTTTCTACTTTGTAGATAATACTATACTCAGGCTCTTCGCCAAGAACTTTGGGGTGTGGCGAATGTAACTCGCTTACGACCCTTCGTCTCGCCTTCGGCCGCTGTCTGTGCGCTTTCTAAAGAGGGGAGAGCTCTGCTTCTATTGATAGTAATGTAGGTGCGTCGAGTTGAACAGAGGATGCGAGTTTTAGAAGTCTTTGAAGCCGAGCCCTTGCGGTTCTCCCTCCCAACTTTTTGTCACCATCTTTTGAGATGACTTCAAGTACCTCTTTGGTCACAGACTCCCTGTTGATGCGTATGCCGACGCTTAACTCCTGAGTGGCTATAACTTCTGAAATAATACTGTCAAATGTATTACGGTACTGGTTAAGCACTGAGCTTGCCAGTGGATCTGCAACGGCTAACGAAACGATGTTCTGCGTCCATATGTAGGTATTCTTGGTTATGAGCGCTGTAATAAGTTCTTCTTCGTTCGGAATGAACTCTGTTTCTACTCCGACCATCTCCATGGCCATTGCCATCTCTTTTGAACGGGGACCGAAGAGTAAAGATGGTCTATACTCACGAATGGTCTGTCCGGGTTTCTTAGAGAACCACACTATAAATATCGTTGGGTCTACGACATGACATGACTGCCATTGAGCTGGTAGAAGTTCATTTTGTAAAAGTACAGTTTTTGAGTCTCGCCAAGATCGAGGCGTAGAGGACAGAGTTGATAATAGGTCGTCCTCTCCTGTAGCTATGACGGCCAGTTGGACGTTGTCGAGCGTCTCATAGTCGTCCTCATGTCGGCGATACCCTGTCACTGTCCAACCCGAAGAGAGCAAACCCTCTGCGGTCACCCTCCCCAGTTGTCCTAGTCCGACGACGGCTGCGTTTCTTCGTTCCAATACAGGCCCTTTCCCTTTTGCAGACCCCAACTAGTTCATGAAAATAATACCGCCTTGCGTTTTTAACAGATCAAAGCCGATATGGACGGTTACTTGTGGGTCGACTCAACTCCGACGCTTGTCTCAGTGTTTCTAAACCCCGTCAAGGGGAATTGTGAATCCAATTTCCAGAGTCGTAGATTCTTCGCTTATTTTGCGAACCGCTGTGCCTAGCGCTAAAAACTCTGTCGCATGTTCACCCCAGATATGGTTAGAGACCATGGCTCTTACACCGACGATCGAATGAGCGGCAACGGCGTCGGCTTCAGCCTGCATTCGCGTCATAGCAAGTTCTCGAGCGCTGTACACGGCTTCGGTGAATTGAGTAATCTCTTGATTGATGAAGCTTTGCCGCATAGCTTGGAAAGCTCCCTGGTGGGCGACGTGATAGACACAAGATCCCATTACAAACTCGACGGGAAAGTGCCCGCCTTGGACCAAAGTGTAGAACTGTTGGCCAGACAGGTCTGATGTAAAGGGCTTATTGTTAGAAAGCCTCCAACTCTGAGACTCATCTTTGGCTCGAACCGCTGTGCCTTGAGCAACAAACTCTAGGACATCTTGCCCCCACGCGTACATGTTTATGTCAAGGTGAACTCCGATGACCCCATCAGCGCCCAAGGCGTCCGCTTCACTGCGCATTCGCTCAATAGCGAACTCTCTGGCATTGTACATCGCTTGTGACAAGACACTAAGCTCTTGCGAGGTGTTCCACGCAGCAACTTGTAGTCCCACATGATAAATCGACGTTCCCATGACATATCCGACCGGTTCGAACCCCAGTTGTGTGACTACTAGATGTTCATCTACTGTAAGGTCTGACGTAAATGCACCTTGAGATTCTGAGTTTCTGAGCCTTGATATCCGTTCCTCAGCAGCAGGAGGGAGCGAGCCGAAGTCGTTGGTGCTCAAGGTGGTATGGGTCTGCAATGAGTTAGGGTCGTTTGGACCTCGTCTTCCGAATGGCATGTGAACTCCTTTTTGGTCTTGATGCTTCATAGACGATAGCTGTGCCGTCAGAGCGATCTCTAGGCTATCACAGTAAGGATAAGAGAGTCGACCTTACTTACGTGAGCGTGGAAAGTTTTTAACTTTGGTAGTTGTCTAGATCCTCATGGCCGTCGCGGCTAGATAAGCGAACTCGGCTCAGATTAGAGAAATACACCCAAAGTTGGCGCCGGAATGTTTTCTTTGAGTTGGAAACGCCGTATTCCTTTGAACTTGAATGTCCGATAAGAGATATTATGTCAAGTCATTGATCGATTGGATCGAAGTATAAGTCATAAAGTACTTGCGCTTTCCGACTAGCTAAGCAGGTAACGATACCTCTTTTTAAATATCAAGTCGGCATTCATAGGTTTCCATCTTTTACCAATTCACGCAGTAAAAAACGACGTCGTCATGGAAGCCCCAGAAAATGGCGCTCAAGTTTTTGCCTCTGCTCTCTTTCGGGCTTCACGAGATGATCGATAACAAAGTAAGGCAAAAACAATGTTGACAAATACTTTGTAATGTACATCTTAGCTCAATGGGCTTCGGGTCTACATATAGGATGAATTAGATGCTCTTGGAATTTCAAGATTTGACCAAGTCTTACGACGATACAATAGCCCTCGACAGTCTGTCTTTTGCAGTTTCAAGTGGCGTGCTTTTTGGATTTCTTGGTCCCAACGGTGCGGGAAAAACCACGGCAATGAGGGCAGCGTTGAATCTAGTTGCACTTAATCGCGGTAGCGTTCTCATCGATGGTGTAGATGTTCGAGAGAACCTGAGCGTTAGATATGGATACTTACCTGAAGAACGTGGACTCTACCCTAAAATGAGCGTCTTTGATCACCTTGTGTACATCGCTCGACTACACGGTATTGACCGCAAAGAAGCCGAAAAAAGGGCCAATTTCATGATCGATGTATTGGATATACAACCTGGTGGAAAGTCCAAAGTTGAGGCGCTGTCTCTTGGAAATCAACAACGATGCCAAGTCGCCACAACACTTATCCATGATCCGGAGATACTTATCCTTGACGAACCTTTTTCAGGGCTCGATCCGATGTCAGTTGACATAATAAAAAGTCTGTTAATCGAGCGAGCTAGACAGGGGCGCATAGTTCTA
>JAJYHJ010000177.1 GCA_021784785.1 Actinomycetes bacterium
CAGACGAGTGAGAATGAAGCCCAAGGGAAGAACCTTGAGAACGGTGCATCTGGCGAGTAGACTCACTATTTATCATTCAGATGCAACGGGGAAGCTAATGACACTGGCAGTGTTATGGTGTTTCGGGTGTGGTATGCCGCTGAGTTCACGCATTGAGGACCCAACATCAAGTGTATTGGAGTCTGATCGTTTGGCGTGAATTACTTATTCAAGATGGGATGACGGCGAACCTTCAGCGCGACAGTCCCTTACCTGAAATCGCAACCTGTCCGCGTAACCCCAGCGAGATTGTAAGTATAGTTGTGAGTCCCTCAAGCACCTAGAGCGTGGTAGCCTCCATCCACATGTATGATTTCGCCTGTTGTCTGGGGCAAAAACTCTGAGAGCAAAGCGGCTATGCTCGTTCCGACCCCTCGGGCATCTTTCGTATTCCACCCCAACGGTGCTTTTTGTGCCCAATCATCTTCAAACGTTGAGAAACTTTCAACGCTCTTTGCCGCAATCGTCCTGATCGGTCCTGCGGAGATAAGGTTGACTCGAACTCCGTGATGCCCACAGTCTCGTGCAAGGTATCTCGTTAGCGACTCTAGTCCAGCTTTCGCGACTCCCATCCAGTTGTAACCTGGCCACGCTACTTGCGCGTCAAAGTCGAGGCCTACCACTGATGATCCCTTTGGAGCAACCTTGAGTAGAGGGAGTAGGGCCTGGACTAGAGACTTTAGAGAGAAGGTTGAGATCTGAAATGCTACCGCTACGTCTTCGAATGGAGCCTGGAAGATGTCGCCACCTAGGCAACTTGACGGTGCGTAACCGATGGAGTGTAGGACGCCGTCTACATGAGTCCAAGGTAGGAGAGTCTTTGGCAAAGAGTCGAGATGCTCTTGGTTGCTGACGTCTAGTTCCACTACTTTTACTTCGGAACTTAGCTTCTTTGCTGCCCTTTGTGTAATTGAAAGGCCTCTTCCAAATCCGCTTAGGACGACTTGGGCACCTTCAGAGATTGCGACCTCGGCTGCGGCATACGCTATCGAAGAGGTGTTTAGAACGCCAGTAATAAATATCCTCTTCTCCTCAAGAATTCCCATCAAGCCTCCCACGTTTTAGACTTCCATTACATTAGCGTGACATTATGTTACAGTGCGCGACTTGTAAGGAGAGGGTTTGTCAATAGGTGCGGTTGGAGTCATCGGTGGTACTGGACCTGCTGGCAAGGGGGTGGCCTTTCGTTTGGCACAGGCCGGTTTTGGCGTGGTGATTGGTTCAAGGGATCTGTCTCGAGCGGAATCGACATGCCAGGAGGTTGATAGAGGTTACAGTTGGGGAAGTAATCTTAACGGAGGGACGAATGAGGATGCCGCACGATGTGAACTCGTTGTGCTGGCGACACCTTGGGAGGGGTTGGCGCCGACGGTTGAGCCTCTAACCGAGAGACTATCTGGGAAAGTGGTGGTAACAATGGCCAATGCTCTCGTTAGAGTCGGGAATGAGTTCCAACCTGTTGTACTAGCGAAGGGATCAGTAGGCGCTCTCGTGGCATCTTTACTTCCACACTCCCAAGTAGTATCCGCGCTCCAACACGTTCCAGCTCGAGAGCTATTAGATGTGGATCATGCTCTTGAAGTAGATGTAATTATGTGTGGAGATGATCCAGGTTCGAAGCTTCTGGTCGGCGACTTGTTCGGTAGAATTGAGGGGGTTCGACTGCTCGATGGAGGGTCACTTGCCTTGTCGGGAGCGGTTGAGGCGATGACTGCGGTCCTTTTGAACTTGAACTTGAAGTATAAGACACGTACTTCGCTTCGCGTAAGTGGAATTGAGGCTTGATTTAAATTGATGCGAATCTTCGATACGAAGTCGGCTTGTAAGGTACCACTAGAGGTGGGCGAGACGGTAAGGTTGTACACATGTGGAATTACACCGTACGATGCTGCCCATGTTGGACATGCTTCGGTGTATCTGACCTTTGACATACTGCAACGGCGTCTCAACGACTTAGGAGTTAAGACGTTTTGTGTGCGCAATGTGACAGATGTTGATGATGACATACTACGTAAAGCACGTGAACTCGACTGCAACTACCTCGACCTCGCGGCGAGTGAGATGGCGAAGTTTGACGCCAACATGTCTGCACTTGGAGTGCTTGCATGTTACTCCGAGCCGCGTGCAACCTCTGCAATTCCACAGATTCTATCTCTGATCGCCGACCTTTCTGAAAAAGGGCATGCATATGAGGTAAACGGCTGGGTTTACTTCGACGTGTCAACTTTTCCGGAGTTCGGCAAGCTCAGCCACTATCACTTTGAGGAGATGGTAACTCTTTCTGCTGAACGAGGTGCGGATCCGGACGATCCTAGGAAACGAAACCCTTTAGACTTTGTGCTTTGGCAACCAAGTGCTAGAGGCGAACCTGCATGGGAGTCTCGTTACGGTGCGGGGAGACCGGGTTGGCACATTGAGTGTTCGGCGCTAGCAATGCGAGAGCTAGGTGAGACTATTGACATTCACGGTGGAGGATCAGATCTCATCTTCCCACACCATGAATGTGAGATCGCTCAAAGCGAGTCGGCAACAGGAAAGACATTTTCTCGATACTGGATGCACGTAGGAATGGTGAATCTTCGAGGCATTAAGATGTCTAAGTCTCTGGGAAACCTAGTTTTCGTTCATGATCTACTCAAGACTTACTCTCCAGAGGGCGTACGTCTAAGCATTGTTGTAAATCACTATCGAAGTTCCTGGGAGTTTTCTAACGAGCTTGTCGACAATGCAGAGGAACGAATTTCAAGATGGAGACGTAACGGTACTGGTGATGGAGCTCTAGAGGAGGTACGTGAGCGACTAGACGACGACATAGATGTACGTGGAGCCGCCGCGGCTATCGACGATGCGGTCACCAAAGGTTTTGGAGTAAGCTCAGCATGTCGTCTTTTGGGAATTGACCTGTGACGTTGCAGGCCGTTCCCCATATACTCCAAATCGAGATAGGTAGATGGTGGTGATGACTGCGTGAGAGTTGAGCTAGTGGATGTAGGGGAGGTCGATCTCCCCTCGGAGTTTGGGCTGATTGAGCTGTCCAAGCGATACGGTAAGGGTCCAAGAACAGTTGTAGCAGCGCGGATAAATGGCTGTCTAGTTGATCTAGGGAACAAAGTATCCGAAGGCGATGTCATTGGATTTATTCATGCAGATACAGACGAGGGGCGGTCAGTTATTAGACACTCGACGGCTCATGTCTTGGCTCAGGCAGTTCTTCGCTTATGGCCAGGAACGCACTATGCCATCGGCCCGGCGATTGATGAAGGTTTCTACTACGACTTTGAGCTTCCACACAACCAACACTTAGACGAAATTGACCTGCGTTCCATTGAAGTTGAGATGCGGAAGATTATTGCAGAAAACCAGAAATTTGTGCGCAATGAGTACTCTTTTGAGGAAAGCAAGGTACTTTTTGCCGACCAGCCGTTCAAGGTTGAGATCATCGAATCCGTACAGGGGCAAAGTGACGATCAGGAGGTGGCTTCCGAGGAGGGAGTGACCGTAGCCGGTGTATCTGTGTATGAAAACTCCTCTGGGTTTGTTGATCTTTGTCGAGGTCCTCACGTACCGTCTACGTCCTATCTAGGTAGTTTTACGCTGACGAGAACATCAGGAGCCTACTGGAGAGGCGACGAGAAACGGGCTCAGCTGCAGCGTGTCTATGGCACGGCTTGGGAGTCGAAAGCAGCGCTAGATGCACATATGCGAATGCTTCAAGAGGCCGCTAAGCGAGATCATCGAAAACTCGGGGTTGAACTCGATCTTTTCCACTTTCCGCCTGAGATTGGGTCGGGTCTACCAGTGTTTCATCCAAAAGGTGCACTCATACGATACTTGATGGAGGAGTATGCAAGAAAGGCGCATCTAAGAGCGGGTTATGAGTTTGCCTGGACGCCGCATGTAGCGAAATCAAGTCTGTTTGCGATCTCTGGGCACCTTGAGTGGTATAAGGACGGAATGTTTCCCCCTATGGAGCTAGAGGGTTCGACGTACTATATGAAGCCCATGAACTGTCCGATGCATATCCTGATATATCAGTCAAGGGCTCGATCCTATAGGGAACTGCCCTTGCGTCTTTTTGAATTTGGTACGGTTTATCGATACGAGCGTTCCGGAACTCTTCACGGTCTAGCTCGCGTAAGAGGTTTAACCCAAGATGATTCGCATATTTTTTGTGCGAAAGATCAACTCGGCTCTGAAGTCGAGCGACTGATCCGCTTTGTACTCGCCCTGTTGTCAGCGTTTGGTCTTAAAGATTTTGAGGCCGAGGTTGCAACTAGACCCGAGAAGTACATCGGTTCAGATGAGGAGTGGGAGATTGCGACAGCTGCACTAGTTGCGGCACTTGATAACATAGGTGTCGCATACAAGATCGCTCCAGGTGAAGGTGCTTTCTACGCTCCAAAGATCGATGTCCACTTAACGGATGCCATAGGTAGACGTTGGCAGGTCTCAACGTTGCAGGTTGATCTTCAAGAACCCCAGCGTTTTCAACTTGGCTATATGAGTCACGATAACTCGATAGATACCCCATACATGTTACACAGGGCACTATTTGGTTCTGTCGAGAGATTCATGGCTATCTTGATAGAGCACTTTGCCGGAGCGCTACCTACGTGGCTGTCTCCGATTCAGGTCGTTGTGCTTCCCGTGAACGAGCATGCGACTGCATATGCTTATGAGGTCTCTAAAGCCATCAAAACTATTGGGGGCCGCTCATCAGTAGAAGAAGCTCGAGAGCCATTAGGAGCACGTATTCGGCGAATGAAACTTGAAAAGACACCCTACATCATCGTCGTTGGGGATGACGATGTCGAGTCAAGGACTGTTGGTATAAATAGACGAGGATCAAACTCCCCAGAACGCGGAGTCGCTCTTCAGGCTTTCCTTGAAGAGTTGGACGTTGAGGTCAGGGAACCAGAACTAGTAGGTTTTGACTATGACAGTTGAGTCGATCTGGGCGGGTTGGAGGATGTCCTTCATTGAAGGGGCGTCGTCCGTGCGGCCAACTCAGGCTGAGTGTGTTCTATGCATCATAGGAGAGTCGTTAGATCGGGATCGGGAACTGAGAGTCATAACGCGTGGATCTTTCTGCTACGTTGTTATGAACATCTATCCTTACACTTCAGGACATCTCATGGTTGTCCCTTATGCCCATAGCGCATCCTTGTCGGACTTTACTTCCGAGTGTCGGCAGGAGATATTTGAACTCTTGGATCTTAGTGTAAACAAGCTTTCAGCTGCGTATTCTCCGCATGGGTTCAATATAGGCGTAAATCTTGGCCGCGCAGCAGGTGCTGGAATCGTCGATCATATTCACTTTCATGTGGTCCCTAGATGGAATGGGGATACTAACTTTATGACAACTACTGCTGATACTAGAGTTCAACCAGAGTCACTTGAGGCTTCTTATGATCGGATACGTTCTAAGTGGTAGCTGCGAGCCATCGCTAGCACCTACTCCTCATTAGCTGCTACTGGGGTTTGTTGGGTAGGGTCTGGTATCCGTGCCTTGTAGCTTCAAAGGCGGCTCTTCCTCCTGTTATTGCGCGAAGATGAAGGGTATACCCTGATAACTCGGCTTCGGGAACTAGAGCCTGCACTGTGACAAGGTCTTCATTGTCATTATGGGTTCCAAGTACCTGAGCTCTTTTAGAACTGAGGTCTCCAAGTATGTCGCCTTGGTACCGAATTGGCGCAGTGATGCGAACGTGGGCTACGGGTTCTAGAACTACAGGACTAGCATCAGCTATAGCTGCTTTGAAGCCCAAAGCTCCAGCGACTTTGAAGCTCAACTCAGAGGAGTCGACCGGATGGTACTTCCCGTCGACCAACCTTACTCTAACATCCACTACAGGGTAGCCATGTACTCCTCCGCTTTCCATTGCCTCTACTACTCCTTTTTCAACTGCGGGTATGAAGTTACGTGGTATCGCGCCTCCAACTATTTCGTCAACGAATTCAAAGCCTTGTCCTCTAGTTAGTGGTTCAACGACGAGGTTTACGATACCGTACTGACCGTGTCCTCCGCTTTGCTTTTTATACTTGCCCTCAGATCGGGTACTTTTTTCTATGGTCTCAAGGTACTCGATCTCAGGTGGCTGAAACGACACTGAGACCTTTGCTCTTCGGCTCACCTTCTCCAAAACGTTGGCGATGTGCGTATCGCCTAAACCACTACAAAGAATCCTGTGAGATCGTGCCTCCCTTTTAACTGAGAGCACGGGTTCTTCTTCAGCGACTCTCAAGAGGGCACCGAAAAGTTTCTCATCATCTGTCTTATTTTCAGTGGTAACGACGACACTATAGGTGGATGAAGGAAAGGCTATATTTCGAAGTGGCGCTCGCTCGAGGCTAGATGCAAGGGTGTCGGAGGTTGAGAGGTTTACTTGCTTACTTACGAAGACGACGTCCCCTTGGTGGGCTTCTGTTAGGTTCGCTATATCCTTTCCCGCTTTTTGAAAGATTGTATGTATCTTCTCTGGTGCATGTGTCCTTATGTTGAAGTACGTCTCATCTGGAACGAGCGTGCCGTTGAAGATCTTCAGTAGTGATATCTTGCCTAAGTACGGATCGATATATGTCTTGAGTACCTGGGCAACTAGGTCTTTGGGTTTCCTCGCGTCCTCGGGAGCAGCGCCGATTTCTAGTAGATACTTTATGAGGAGGTCGATGCCGATCTGTTTTGTTGAGCTACCGCAGATGATGGGGAAAACCTTACGCTCTTTAAAACGCTCAGCCAAAAGAGTTTCGACTGTATCTGGAGTAGGTTCTTCACCTTCGAGATAGAGTTCCATTAGAACGTCGTCATCCTCGATGGCATCTTCGACTAGGTGTTCGTGTTGTTCGTGCTCTTTTGCCACTAGATCTTTAGGGATCTGCCCTATTGACCTTGAGCCCGAATCGTATGTTATTGTAGTTTCATGTAGAACGTCGGCCACGCCGTGAAAAGTGGTATCGGTACCCAATGGTATCTCGATAAGAGATATCTGGCTGGTTAGCATGGTTCGAATCGTATCGACCGTGCGCTCAAAGTCTGCATTTTCTCTATCAAGCTTTGTGATGAAAATTACAACGGGAATCTTTGCTTCTTTAGCCAAGTTCCAAAGTCGTTCGGCGTCTGGACCCAGGCTGTCCGTGGCGGAGATGGTAAGGACTATGGCTTCAGAGCCCGTGATGGCTGGAGTGACTTCAGCTATGAAATCAGATGACCCAGGGGTGTCAAATATATTTAGCTTTCCACCTTCGACGGGAATTGTTGTCATGGTCATTGTAGTTGAACGACGGTGCGCGATCTCTTCAGGTTCAAGATCAGAGAGCGTAGAACCGTCCTCAATTGTTCCCTTCCGCTTTATTACGCCAGCCTCAAAGGCGATAGCCTCAAGCAGTGAGGTTTTTCCTGAGCCAGCTTGGCCAATAAGGGCTACGTTGCGTATATCAGCTGTCTGGTAAGGCTTCATCCAGCACCTCGTCCCTGGTCTTGGAGGACCATTGTTGCTTCTAAGAGTCGTTATCGCTAAAGATATCAAAGATTCGTGCTATCCTGTTAGCCATAGCACGAAATATTTTGCAAATGATTAAGTATTTCTAACAGAAAAGAGCGTTCAAATAGAATCACCGCAACGCTCTAGGGAGTCGGTAGCAGGTGTTTGACGGAAGCTTAAGAACAGAAGTAGATCGAGTTACTAAACCTGTGGGAAATGTTCTAGCTCGAGTAGGGATAACGGCAGACATATTAACCCTTTTAGGAGTTGTATTTTCGTTACTTGCGGGCGTTCTCATCGTATCGGGCCATTTGTTTCTTGGTGTTTTGGCAGTTCTTCTTGCAGGTGTGCCTGACTTACTGGATGGACCGGTCGCAAAGGCGCTTCATGCTACTTCGAAAAGAGGTGCGTTTATAGACTCTTTTTCGGATAGGGTCAGCGACTTCATTCTCTTTGGATCTTTAGCGTGGTATTATACGGATCGTAAAGACTCAACGATGGCACTTGTTGCATTTGCTTGTTACGGCATGGCATCTTTTATATCCTATCAGAGGGCTAAGGCGGAGCTTTTAGGATTCAACGCCAAAGGTGGCGTGATGGAGCGAGCAGAACGAGTCGTTATGCTCGCTATCGGACTTGCTGTTACGGCATTGCTTCCCTACGTATTGGTGTTCATCCTGATAGCGAGTGCTTTGACGGTTGTTCAACGATTCGTTAAAATCTGGGTTCAAGCGTCCAAGCAGATTGATAAGAGTAAAAGAACAAGGAGAACTTACTCTTCAAGGCGCTCCAGGGTTCGGCGCGAAAACGTGACTTCAAGGACGTCAAGGGGAGATGGTCTAAGGGCGCGACCCTACAAGAGTAGAGTACTTGCAAGGAGATCTTCTGAGGGACTTATAAAGCGCTTTAGGGACACCTATAAGGCGTAGATGAGGTTTAGCGATAATAAAGTTTCCTACTCTATGGTTGGAGAGCGAGTAGTTGAAGCATAGTTTAAGCCGGGTAGCACTCCTGAGCGCAACTTCTAAGTTCCTCCGAGTTACTCACCTGAACCGATTGAGTTCGGTAGCGGAGGTGGGAGGAGCGGTAGCCTACTTACTGTCTCCAAAATATCGCAAGGATGCTGTTCGCCGCCATCAAAGGGTTGCTCTGGACGGTTCAGCGTCTACATGGCACGTTGAACGTAGCGTGCTAGCGGCGTTTTCGAACTACGCAAGGTACTGGATCTCGTTATTGAGCACGCCATGTCTAACGCCTTTGGAGATCTCTTTGAGGACTCGTGTGGTGAACAGAGACATTCTCGACCGGGTATTGGGACAAGGCTCTGGAGCTCTGGTCGTATCCCCTCATATAGGCAACTGGGACTTTGGCGCGGCATGGTTTGCGACCCAGGGAGGGCGGGTGCTGGCGGTCACTGAAGAGTTAGAAGACGTTAGGCTGAAAGAGTGGTTTTGGAAAGACCGGAAAGCGATGGGCATTGACCCCATATATCCAGGACCAAAGGCAACGACTCGGATACTTAGAGCTCTGGAAGACAACTACGTTGTCGCTTTGGTATCGGATCGTGATCTCCTTGGAAATGGACAGGAGGTCGAGTTTTTGGGCCAGACAATAAAGATTCCGACCGGCCCCGCAGTGCTATCGATACGGTCAAAGACACCCATAGTTCCGTGTGCGATATTTATGTCGTCGAAGTCTGAATACACCATTGTATTTTATGAACCCATCTATCCTCAAAAGATTGATGGAGCGAATCTAAAAGAGCGTATCCATCTCATTACTCAAGTTGTCGCGGACGCAATGACATTGATGATTCAAACAGCTCCATCTCAGTGGTTGGCGTTTGTGCCATTGAATGGGGAAACGGAGGATGCCCGTCAAGGGGAGATACTACTATAACGCCAGACACGATCTGCCCCAACAAATTATCGTACCAGAATGACATTACGTTGACGTACTCGTCGAGGTTTGGTAAAGGGTTCTCTATGCCCAGAAGATTACCTTCGAAGCGCAACTCTTTCAGTCACCGCCTTATAAGTTACTCCGAGATTCGGGGCGGGATTGGGACGCAGTGGCATTTCGACCTTGGTGGACTCGGTGCGTAGTGGTGTCTTAGGTAGCGATCGCTGGAGTGGTCAACTCGTTATCCGATATCTTCGCAATGTGAGATGTCTAAGCTAAGTCATATAACTATGGCGCTGGTGACGGTGAACCTCCCCGCCCTCACGGACGGGGCTTCTGGCCTCGCCGTTTGGTTGGAGTTACCTGGCATCGCTTCCATCACGCCACCGCAACCGACTGGTCTGGTACTGATAAAT
>JAJYHJ010000125.1 GCA_021784785.1 Actinomycetes bacterium
CCAAGGTAGAGGTCAAGGACAAGGAACCCAAGGCGGATACCAAGGTAGAGGTCAAGGACAAGGAACCCAAGGCGGATACCAAGGTAGAGGTCAAGGACAAGGAACCCAAGGCGGAGGCGCTCGTCCTCCATTTTCTGGAACGCCAGGCACTGGTGCCCCAAGAGGGGATCGTCCAAACTTCTCTGGACCTCCAAGAGGAGGATCATCAGGGTTGGATAGGGCATTTGGGACTCGCCCAAGCGGGGCTCAAGGTTCGAGGGGTCCTGGTGGAGGGGGCGGATCTGCTCCTCCACCACCGGCTGGCAGTAGAGGTAATTCACGAGGAGCGCGGCCTAAGTCGAAGCCGTCAAAGAGAAGGTCTAAGAAGACCTTTGAAGAGTTAGAACCGACCCAGGTGACAACCTATATGCCGTCATCCGCACCTGTTCCTGAGGGTGAAATAATTATCGAAAGAGGGTCAACGGCACAAGAGGCAGCTCCAAAGTTCAATAGAACGCCAGGAGATATCGTAAGATTCCTATTACTTCAGGGTGAGCTTATAACTGCGACTCAGTCCCTTTCGGACGATATGGTGGAGCTGTTCGCGGCCGAGATCGGAGCGCGAGTAAAGCTTGTCGATGCTGGTCAAGAACAAGAAGCGGTGCTTTCGGCCAAGTACTTCGATGAAGATGAGACGGTTGACCCATCTCAATTTGCAGAGAGACCACCAGTGGTTACAGTTATGGGTCATGTCGATCACGGCAAGACGAAGTTGCTCGACAGAGTTCGTGAGGCTAACGTGGTAGCCCAGGAGGCCGGTGGTATCACGCAACACATCGGTGCCTATCAGGTAGCGTTAGATGGTAAGGCTATAACATTTATTGATACACCTGGACATGAGGCCTTTACACAGATGCGTGCCCGTGGAACCAAGGTGACCGACATTGTAGTTCTCGTGGTTGCAGCTGACGATGGCGTGATGCCACAGACCATTGAGGCCATAAATCACGCTAAAGCCGCGGACGTCCCTATCATTGTCGCTATTAATAAGATTGATCGAGAAGATGCAGATCCAAATAGGGTTATGCAGCAGCTATCTGAGTACTCGTTGGTACCTGAGGCATGGGGTGGCGATACGATCACGGTTGAGATATCTGCGCTACAAAACTTAGGTATAGATGATCTCCTTGAGCAGATCTTGGTACTTGCTGAGGTTTTAGAGTTGAAGGCGAATCCTTCTGGAAGAGCCACCGGTGTTGTCTTAGAGGCGAACCTAGATGTTGGGCGTGGTCCAGTCGCCACGGTTCTCATCCAAGGCGGAACCTTGCATATCGGTGATCCAATGGTTGCTGGTATTGCATGGGGTAGGGTCAAAGCTATCGTCAACGATAAAGGCAAAGCTATAAAGCTAGCTTCGCTTGCGATGCCGGTTCAGGTTTTAGGCTTCTCTGAAGTGCCAAGTGCGGGCGACGAGTTTAAAGTCACTGCCGAACTCTCGACTGCGAAAACGATCGCTGAGTCAAGAGAACAACGTATCAGGATGGCCGGTTACGCGTCTAGGGCAGCAGCCACTACTGGGGCAAAACTTGAAGATCTTTTTGAACAGATTCAAAAAGGCGAAACAGCGACTTTGAATATTATTTTAAAGGCCGATGTTCAAGGAAGTCTCGAAGCCCTTGCTGAGAGTCTTAGGAAGCTTGAACGCCCCGAGGTGAAAGTCAGCATCATTCACAAGGCTGTGGGTGGAATTACAGAAAACGATGTAGGCCTAGCTGCTGCTTCTAATGCCACCATTATTGGTTTCAACGTACGTCCTGATCGACGCGCGAGAGAGTTGGCTGAGGGTCAAGACGTCGAGATAAGGACCTACGAGATCATCTACAAGGTGATCGAAGATATCGAATCTGCTGTTGTTGGTATGTTGGCCCCAGAGTATGAAGAGGTAGTGACGGGAGACGCAGAGGTACGCGAGGTGTTCAGGGTCCCACGAGTGGGGGCAGTTGCAGGATGTTACGTTCTGTCTGGAACTATTACACGAGGATCTAAGGTACGCTTTTTGCGTGATGGTGTAATCTTGTGGAAGGGTTCTATCTCGTCGCTTAGGCGTTTCAAAGACGATGTCCGAGAGGTCCAAGCTGGATTCGAATGTGGAATCGGTCTCTCTGACTTCCAAGATCTGCACTCTGGTGATGTTATTGAGACGTTTGAAGATCGCGAGATCCCAAGGGTCTAGTGGTACACAGGGATAGATTATGAACTCTCGAAGCGGTTCAAAACGCAAAGGTTATGATAGGGTCTCCCGGCTAAATCGCGTTCTTCGGGAGGTGGTTGCCGAAGAGATTGAGAGGGAATCGGCGTTTGACGATCGTCTAGTTCTTTTGACTGTGACTGAAGTCGTGGTGGACCCGGACCTCAAGCGAGCCCGAGTGTTTCTGGCAAGCCTCTCTGAAGAGACATCACTAGCTTTATCCGAGGCCCGGGTATCGATACAGCATCGAGTAGCAAGGGAGTTGAGACTAAAGCGTACTCCGCTTCTTAGTTTTGAAGTTGACCCATCACTAGAGGCTGGTGAGCGTATCGATGCTATTTTGAGACGTGTGTCAAGGCCTATAGATCAACCCGAAGAGGGTGAATGACTCAAGGGATCTTTGCCGTGAACAAGGAGAGTGGTCTTAGCTCCCAAGCGGTATTGAATCGCTGTAAGAGACAGTTAAATGTTAAAAAGGTTGGCCATAGCGGTACGTTAGATCCACTAGCAAGTGGAGTGTTGGTAATCGCAACGGGAGCATGTACACGGCTACTTAACTTTTTGGTAGGGGCGAAGAAGCGCTACTTTGCTACGTTCCGCCTTGGAGTTGTAACCGATACCTATGACATTACTGGAAAGGTGATCTCAAAGACTCATGCGGGACATTTGAATCTCGATGACTTGATAGCTGCTTCGGCGGTTCTACGCGGTGAGATCTTGCAGACTCCTCCGCGATACTCTGCCGTACACATAAACGGTGAACGGGCCTATGCCCTAGCAAGAAGAGGAGAGTCGTTTGAAGTTCCACCGCGTCTAGCCAACGTATACGAATTGAAGATCGATACCTACAAAGATGACTGTTTCACTATGTACTGTGAGGTCTCAAGTGGGACGTATGTGCGCTCGTTGATCTACGACTTGGGGCAGGTCCTTGGTGTGGGTGCCACCATGACTGCCCTGGTGCGCTTGGGTGTTGGAGATATCGACACTGATTTGGCTGTTGAGATAGAGAATCTGTCGGAAGCGTCGATGCTGGATCCCAAGACTGTTTTCCCGGGAGACCTGCATCTTGGTGTTGAGTGTGAAACGACTCTAGGTGCTATTGCTAACGGACGTTCTGTTGTATCGGGCGATATCGTAAAGAAGGACGATGTAGCTGATAAGAGAGTGTTTTTGTATGAACCGGACTCTATGACCTTTGACCGGCTGGTTGCTGTTGCAAACGTCGAAGACGGCTCAATGGTACCTAAAGTCGTTTTACCTAGAAGAGTTGGACCAACGGCAACATAAGTTAGCCGGAACAGATCTAGGAGAGGTGAGTGGAAGTTCTATACGACAGACAAGGTCCTATTGCAGATGTACAGGCAACGATTATGACCATTGGAACCTATGACGGAATTCATCATGGTCATCGGAAGATCGTGTCAGAGGTGGTGCGTCGGGCCAGACAATGCCGTTATGCCTCTGTTGTTGTGAGTTTCGACCGACATCCCCTCTCGGTCCTTCGCCCTGAGATGGCGCCTTTACGACTTACTAGTCTTGACCAAAAGATTGAACTAATAGAGTCTTTGGGCGTTGACTACCTGTACCTACTTACATTTGACCAAGAAAGAGTGTCTCAAAGTGCTAGGGACTTTGTCTACGACGTCGTGATCGATGGAGTAAAGGCGAAAGAAGTGTTTGTGGGTAGCAACTTCCACTTTGGCCATAAGCGACAGGGTGACGTTGAGTTCCTTTCTGAGATCGGACGAGAAGAAGGCTTTGCCGTCTTTGGAGTGGGGCTTTCGATGGTAAGTGAGGTGCTGAAAAATACTCCGCCAGATGCGGATCAGCCCATAACGTCTACCCTGATTAGACGGATGATCACATCTGCGGATCTAAGTAGTGCCTCGGCTTTACTCCATAGATACCATAGCCTGAGAGGCGTGGTGGTTGGTGGTGATCAACGAGGGTTTGGAGAACTCGGATATCCGACGGCTAACCTTGATATTCCGAGCCAGCTAGCGGTTCCACTTGACGGTGTTTATGCAGGTACGTTGAGACCACTGAATTCGTCACGCCGCTATCTCGCCGCCATATCGATTGGGACGCGGCCCACGTTTTATCCATCTGGAGGACCTCGCCTTATTGAGAGTTTCGTTCTTGACTTCAATGGTGATCTCTATGGACAAGAGGTTGAGGTAGGGTTTGTAGAGTATCTAAGACCTCAGATAGCCTATGAAAGTATAGAAGAGTTAATAGCCCAGATCGGCAAGGACGTGCGCGACGTGCGCATGAAGATCGAAGTTGAGCAATCTTAGCCGTAGTTATATGCGTTCGAATATTTTGATCCAGCGGTTGCTATCCGGTGGCATCTAGCTAAGATGTTGTAGTTATTTAGAGTATGTAAGCGGATCACGCTTCCGAGTAGAAAAGGCGCCGAGGGTCGACGCAATGTCAGATAAATCAGAGATTATCGCGAATTATAGAAAACATGATACAGATACAGGTTCGGCCGAGGTGCAGGTTGCAATACTTAGCGATCGAATCAATCACTTGACTGAACATCTTCGCTACCACAAGGGCGATCATCATACCCGACGTGGACTTATGATGCTCATTGGAAAACGGCGTCGCATGCTTGACTACGTACGATCCAAAGATGTCGAGAGATATCGAGAGCTGATCTCCAAACTTGGTATTCGAAGATAGTCGATCTATAGTATCAAAGTGTTTAACCTCTGGTCCGGACGGACCAGAGGTATTGCTGTTTGTCCCGAGTTCTGAGCGTTTCAGTGCATTTGGTTAGGGAAGATAAAGAGGAAAAATGAGTAAAGTAACAACTGTCTCCCATACGTTTTCATCCACAGATAAGGTCATATCGTTTGAGACAGGGAAGCTTGCGATGCAGGCAAGTGGTGCCGTCGTTGGCCGATTAGGGGACACGATGGTGCTGGTAACGGCGACCGCTGCCAAAGGTGTAAGGGAAGGGATAGACTTCTTTCCTTTGACTGTAGATATTGAAGAGCGAATGTATGCTGCTGGAAAGATACCTGGATCATTTTTTAGACGAGAAGGAAGGGCCTCGGATCAGGCGATACTAACTGCTCGACTTATTGATCGTCCACTGCGCCCCTCCTTCCCCAAGGGTTTCCGTAACGAAGTGCATGTTGTCGGTACAATTTTGGGCGCGGATCTGGAAAATCCACATGATGTGTTGGCTATAAACTGCGCTTCTGCAGCTTTGATGATCTCTGGAGTGCCTTTTGAAGGCCCAGTAGGGGCTGTAAGAATGGCCTTTACTTCCGATGGTGAGTGGATTGCACATCCAACCTATCAAGATGGTGATGACTCATCGTTCGAGCTGGTAGTTGCTGGAAAGATGACTACCGATGGTAGCGACGTTGCTATCATTATGGTCGAAGCTGGAGGAACGACGAGTTCATGGGGAAATGTCGCAGGTGGCGGAGTACCTGTTACGGAAGAGAAGATAGCTGAAGGGCTAGAAGCCTCCAAGACATGGATTAAGGAATCTATCGAACTGCAGAAAAGACTCGTGGAAGAGGTCGGAGAACTCCCCGAGTTTGAGTGGGATCGTCAGGCTGACTACGATGACGAGGTTTTGGAGGCAGTGAAAGAGTTGGCGTTAACGTCACTGAAAGACGCGAATGTGGTCTCAGGGAAAAGTGAGCGTCAAAATGCCATCGATGCGTTGGAGGCGTCCACTATTCAGACTCTAATGGAGCGTTTCCCAGAGAGTATTGGACAGGTAAAGGCGGCGTTTAGATCTCTTCTTAAAAAAGTTATTCGGGAGCGAATCATAGCCGAGGGTATAAGAATCGACGGCCGGGACCTAAAGACTGTACGACCTCTATACATTGAGGTTGGAACCGTTCCGACAGCCCATGGTTCGGGTCTGTTCCAAAGGGGAGAGACTCAGGTTCTAAATATCTGTACCTTGGGTATGCCCAAGATGAACCAGATGATCGATACCATCGGGATCGATGAGAGTAAGCGCTTTATGCACCACTACAACTTTCCACCATTTTCAACTGGAGAGACGGGAAGAATGACTGGTCCTAAACGGCGAGAGATTGGTCATGGACTGTTGGCAGAGAGGGCTTTGCTTCCGGTCGTGCCGTCTCAGGAGGAGTTTGCGTACACTTTGAGACTTGTTTCAGAGGTGCTGTCATCGAACGGCTCAACGTCAATGGCGTCCGTGTGTGGTTCGACGTTGTCTCTTATGGATGCTGGAGTACCGATCAAAGCTCCAGTGGCTGGAATCGCAATGGGCCTAATCGCGGAGGGTGGCTCATATGTTACCCTTACCGATATTTTAGGTGCTGAGGATGCCTTTGGAGATATGGACTTCAAGGTGGCGGGAACGTCTGAGTTTGTGACAGCTTTACAACTAGACACCAAGATCGATGGGATTCCTGCCGAAGTGCTAGGTAGGGCACTGTTACAAGCGAAAGAAGCGAGATTGTTTATCCTTGAAGAGATGAACAAGGTAATCTCTTCTCCGCGAGGACAGGTAGCTTCAAGAGCGCCAAAGATCATCTCTTTTGAGGTGCCGCTGGATAAGATCGGCGAGATCATTGGACCTAAGGGAAAGACGATCAATACCTTGCAGCAAGAGAGTGGGGCTGAGGTGTCCATTGAAGAGATGGACGGTTATGGACTTGTGACTATCGGTTCTACAAATATTGAGGTCGCCGAGAAAGTTAAGATTAAGATCTTGGAGATAGTTGATCCACCTAAGGCAGAGGTGGGTGCTGTCTACCTTGGGAAGGTTGTAAATATAACAAAGTTCGGTGCTTTTGTGAATATCCTTCCTGGTCGAGACGGACTTCTTCATATCTCTAAATTGGGTGGCGGTAAGCGCATCGATCGTGTCGAAGATGTGCTGACGCTGAACCAAGAGATTGATGTCCGTGTAGATGATATCGATCCACAGGGCAAGCTGTCGCTTTCGCTGGCGGGTTCTCAAGGAGAAAAGACACAGCCATCGCCTATCGATGAAGAATCGGAAAGCGATGGCGGAGACGTAGACCTTCAACCGAGTCCTAGCGATGTTTCAGAGGAAGAAGTGGCTTCTGAAAACGGTGCCAAGCCAAGGGTCTCCTTTGAAGAGAGCTTTGAGGCGGAGTTAGTACAAGAATACGGAGATCTTGGACCTGACGTCTCCCGACATGTTACTCCTCAAAGAGATCGAGGCCCGCGACGGAGTCCTCGAAGGAACTAGCAGAATAAGATTATATCCCCTTCTCCTTTCCAAGAGAAGGGGATAGACGGTTGGTGTATATGTGCGCTTTAGACGACATCATGAACTTATGTGAATGCGTGCTGTCTAAAGGTGTGCATCCGCAAACGGCATACAGGTACTAAGGTTTCGGTAATTGCCCGCGCCTGTAGGTAAGGTCGGTCAACTCGTATTCGTTGGTGATGTAGACACATAACAAACTGAGTGTGCCGTCATATATGTTCGGTATCTTCTGCTGACCAGAGAGCAGACCTAGATAGCCAGGTAGTTAAAGTTCTAACTTAGGCTGCATTTTCGCGGGTTGATTTGTATAGTTGTACGTCTAGGGTTGATTCAGATTCTGCCGAACGATGCAGTTGGTTTGTGTACTATGCGCTGTTCATCTAAAAGAGGTGATCGGGTTTGATGTGTCGCTATTTCGAGTTGATTGGCGCCGTTAATATGGTTCGCGCCAATGGGTGAAATGGTGGGGATGGAGAGTGCGGTTAGCGTTGCGGAGAGATTTCGACGCTTTGCACGGTTTGAAGCAGCGGGTCGCTCCCAAACATACAAAGAACTATCAGAGTATGTCTCTACAGATCCCCTAATCCTCGCTTTTTTAGAACGTCTACCGATATCGAAACGCCAGCCGAACCTTCTTTTTGCTGCAGCCAGGTACCTAACTGAAGAAGATGTCGACCCCGACTCTCTATCTAAAATTATTGAGAAACAAAGTGACGAGATGCGGACGATTATGCTGGAACAAAGGACACAAACTAACGAGGCACTGCGTTGTGCCACTTTGCTACCTGCTTTAGCCTGTATTCCCGGTCCACTTGCGCTTATCGAGGTGGGAGCTTCGGCAGGATTAACTCTCCTTGTTGATTTCTACTCTTACGAATACCAAGGTCAAAAGGTTATTGGCCTTGATCCTGAAGCACCGACCCTTAGGTGCCGACCTATTGGTAAGGTACCAATACCAAAGTGCGTACCTGAGGTGGTGTGGCGTGCTGGACTCGATGTGGAGCCACTTAATCCTTGTAGCTTGAGAGATATGAAATGGCTCTCAAGTTTTTTATGGCCCGGAGAGATGGGACGTGCGGAACGACTAAATCGTGCGATAGCAACAGCGCGTCGCCACCCTGTCGAGATCTATCGGGGCGATCTTCTCGATGGCCTGGAGGAAGTAGCCGCTAAGGCCCCTAAAGAGGTGACATTGGTCATCTACCATACAGCAGTGCTTGCCTATGTGGATGAGGTGAAGCGTCTAACGTTTGGATCTTTAGTGCGCTCTTTTGGGGCAGTATGGCTCTCCAATGAAGCGCCAGGAGTTGTCACTAGCGTAGGTCCACAACGCGCTAGCAAGCACCGGGGATTTACGCTAGTAAAAAATGGTTCTGAACACCTGGCGGACAACGACCCTCACGGAAGCTGGATCAAGTGGTACGGCAAAGTATAAACGCAGTTTGTAGAGCAAAAATTCTCAACGTCGAAGTCGATGATCTCTGAGTGATGCTTGAGGGTTATGCGCATGTAAAGGCTTGTAAGTGATCCAGTCAAGTAGGTCGTGGGCGCTAGTCTCCAACCTGTCCGTCGATACGTTCTCTTAGGAGATCTGCATGGCCGTTGTGACGTGCATACTCTTCGATCATATGCAGATAGATCCAACGAATATTCATGGTTTTGGAGTGATCTCTTCGGCTCGGAACGTTCTGGTCTAGAGCCTTGTCCGCTACGGCCTTCTTGGCGGCTTGAATCTCGCTAAGGTAGGCTTCAATATTGCCTTTTGCATCGGCGGCCTCTAGTTCATTAAAGTCAGCACCGATCTGAAGTGGATCATAAGGAAACTCAAGGCGTTGTTGATCTGCATGCATTCGAAACCACCAACGCTCAACTTCTGTCATGTGGCGAACGAGCCCAAGCAGTGAGAGTGGGGATGGTGTTGCCGACCGCTCTTTGAGTTGCGCCGACGTGAGCCCGGAACACTTAAACAGCAGCGTTGCTCGATGATAATCCAACCACTCCTCAAATGCTTGGCGTTCTTGTGACTTAAAGGTTGGTTCGTGACGTTCTACCTTTGGCGCAGTCCAAAACATCTTTTGTACCTGGTCGTTCGGTGTTAGAGGTGGGTCTGAACTACTCATACACAAAGAATACCCTATGACCCCTGATTGGGATTTCGTTTTTGATCAAACAGGAGCGCAAACCCCGTCTGTAAGGGCGGGGTCGAGCGACCTCTGTAACACCGTCTAGGTAAAATAGTATTA
>JAJYHJ010000034.1 GCA_021784785.1 Actinomycetes bacterium
CCTCATCGCTCAACGTAACGACATAGGTGGGTCTACGACCACTACGCTTGTTGGTCCCTTCTGCTTCTTTCGCCGCTTGGGTTGCATGTGCTATCTGCTTGGTCATTGTCATTGCCTCTTCCTCCAAAAGAGTAGATGTACAATGTTGACAACTCCGACAAATTGCCTAAAATTCCCATTTCACAGTGAAACTCTGATGAGGGACACTAGCAAAACACTCTGTTTGACAGTCAGGGATAGAACAGCTAAAGCCAAACAACTGCATCACCAAGTATTTGTTAAATTAGATATGGTTAGACGTTATTATAATTCCTAATCTTTTGTGGTCTGTCTTTGGGGCGCCTATGCCAAAAACCAACTTCCCATCAAAGCCTGGGAGTCAAAGGACATACAGCCACCATGATAAATCCACTTATTCGGCCCTTTATCATAGAAGGAACATCATTGACCTCGAAAACACGATATGGTGACTGTAGGGGCCAAGTGGGTGATAATGGGCGGAAACAAACACTATGAAACTATCAGCAGAATAATCGAACGCTCCGCAACGATAACGGATCTTGGCCCCCTCAGCAAGCTAGTGTGCGAAGAGGCTGCGGGCATTAGTGTGAATATTGCTCTCGCCGCCATCATTTCGACCGAGAACCTAGGGAATGCAACAGAGGTACTCAGCGATGTGGGCGATCGAAGCCTTATAGAATATCTAACAAAAGACTTGCTTCGGTCAATTCCGAAGACATCGTTGGCGTTACCCTCAGATTTGCCTTTCTCTAAGACGATTGATTCACCCACCTCGATCAAGCAAAGGCACAATAAAACGAAGCAACGAGTCAAAAAGGGTAACATAACGCTCCACCTTCCGATCAGGTCTAACGGACTAGTCCAGGCTTATCTCTCAATAATCAGCCACCACGGGACCGACATGGAGTCAGAAGAGATAGAACTACTTGAGAGTCTTGCCCACATAACATCCCTCATATGGACTACTATTGTTGTATCTTCCCCACCTCGCGTTGCCTTGGGGAGTTCCTTCGATAGGGAGATGCTTGAAGTTCTCGACCAAAGCGGTATCGCTCTTGCCGTGATCGACAAAAGTGGTACTGTAGTCTTTGCGAACGACCGGGCTCATAACCTCGTCGAGGGCTCAGCCGCACATCGTCTCGAAGACATTTTACCGCGTGAACTTGTTGAAAGACTAGGTCCAACGAGTTCCCTGATAAGGCCCACCTCCTCTGGACATCATCTTGCAACTCTCGGTGTCATAAAACTTTGGCAAGAGGACGAGAAGGTTCGCTCCTTACGTTATTCGCTTAGGACTGTTCTCAGCTCAGAGGCTGGGGCTCAAGAGCCGCAGTTAGTCGTGATGGTAGTCGATACCTCTGCACTAACCCATCTTCAACACCAGATCGAACACATTTCAGAACTTATACTGACTGGAACACAAGCAGCTCCAATTGCCATCACCATTCCTCACATAAACGACGGACACCACATAGGTTCCTTAGCTTCAGAGATAGACTTGACCAGACTCTACGAAGAGGTCTTTCAACGCTACTCGGCCACATCGCTAACGAACGCATCAGATCACATTGAGATCGACAACCTAAGCATCGCACAGCAACAACGGCAACTCTCTCTCTGGATCACCTTTGCAGCCAGCAAGTCCCCTGCTGTGAAGAGAGGGGTCGTCCTTGATACCACTGAAGAGATGACAGCTACTAGAACACTACGCCGGTCTATTAAAGTGTCAGACCTCCAAGTTCGTTTTGCAGAGTCGTGCGCCAAAGCCGACTCCATCGGAGAGCTTGACGCCGCATTAAGCCAACTCATCTTGGGGCTTGGTCTTGACATTCACCTCACCCAAGTGGCTTTGAATGATCACGGTCAAGTAAAAGACATGACCACCAACGAGCTCTTACCGACTGATAACTTTGTTCTCAATATATTGAGCCGGGCTCTTCGAAACCTTTCGGTGGAAGTGATACCAGAAGTACCTCCGTTTTCCTTTAGAGGAACGGCTACCGGTCTAAAAGAAAACGCTAGCGCCGAACGTCTCGCGGTTGTGATTCCAAGAAGCCCAGCAGCACAGATCCCGCCAGGCCAATCCCGATTTTACTACATAACGTATCCCGCCACCTCAACCGATCTTCACGATCACATGTTGCAAGTAGGTAACTTATACATCAATACACTGCGAAGACTCGCTCTGGCACCAGCTAGAGCGAGGTTAGGACAGACTGATCCTACTACGGGACTCAGAGTCACACGAGCCCTCTATGACGTCATCGAGCAGGTCCAAACTAAGATACCAAGAGTCGAAAATGAGTCGTGGCTTCTCGTCGTAAAGCTCGAAGAGTCAGACCAGATCCAAGGACACTTCGGATTTGACATCCATGAAGAACTGTTACGCTCTCTCGCCAAAACGCAAGCCGCAGCCTCTGGAGGGCACGAGGTCTTTCGCGTCGGGCAGTCCACCTTGGTCTCGTGGGTAGTAGGTATCAACAAAACTCACGCGAAGAGAGTCATCTTAGCACTAGAGCAATTGAATCGCAAACCCTTTGAAGTTAGTGGTATTCTTTTTGCCTTAAACTTCCAAAGTTCAATTACAAGATGTGAAGTCGGTCTAACTCCAAAGGATAACTTGTCTCGAGCCTTGGAAGATAACCTAGTCGCGCGAACGAGTCGAAGCTCCAAGGAACACAAGTCAACTATTCACAATAAAATGGCAAGACTGGCTGAAGTAAAGCGCATTGTTTCAGTCCTAGAAAACGATCGTTTCGACCTCTACGTTCAACCGAAGTGGAGCTTAGCGCTAGATAGTCCGGTATCGTTTGAGGCGCTACTGCGTTGGCCAGAGGGAGATCCACCACCGATTCCCACTCAGAGAGTTATCTCTATCGTTGAGTCATTGAACCTTATAAACGAACTTACATCAAATGTCATTCGACGAGCTCTGCCAATCCTCAAACAAATTCGAGAGTTTAATCCGACTCTCACCTTGGCAGTAAACATCTCTCCAACGACACTGCAGTCATCAAAATGGTTGACTGAACAACAAAAACAGTTGAAGGGCAACGTACCTCTTCAAGGGATCATCTTCGAGATTACCGAGTCCGTAGCCTTCCAAAACTCTCAAAAAGTCTTCTACGCTATGAAAGAGTTTGCAAATCTCGGAACTTTATACTCGATAGACGACTTCGGCACAGGGTTCACCTCGCTCCAAAACCTAACGCGTCTTCCACTTTCAGAGTTGAAGATAGATATATCCTTCATACGGAGCGTTACCGTCTCTAAAAGATCTCGATCATTGGTCAAAGCACAGATTGATATCGCTCACTCTTTAGGAATAAGTGCCGTAGCCGAAGGTGTCGAAGACTTTGAACAGCTGGAGGTAGTCCGAGATCTCGGATGCGACATCGTCCAAGGGTACCTAATCGCGAGGCCATTTCCTGCTTCGAGAGTAGTTCAATGGCTTGAGTCAACGGCACACATCACTCTAAGACGTAAACCTGAAGCTACAGAGAAGGATTGAAATAGCAACTCAGATCTTAGCCACCTAACTGTTTGCCTTCATAACACCGTGTATGACGGCTCTTGAGAGAGTATCTGCTCCCGCTTCGAAGAGCATACTTAGCGCTTCCAAGCGAATATCTCGAGGAACATCGCCTAACAACGAGTCGTCTTCTCCCACCGAAGCAGCAAAGATCGTATCACCATCAAAGAAAGTATGGATCGGTCGAATACTTCTTGCCAGCCCATCATGAGCTACCCTTGCCATGACTCGCAGTTCGGATCGACTCAACTTCAAGTTTGTCGCGACTAACGCTACTGTTGTATTAAAGCCATTGTTTCCACTGGCATGCTTGCCCTTAAAGACCTCCAACGGGTCGTAACTAGAAAACTCGTCGCCCAACTCAAGAGATGCTGAATGCAATCGCCCAACTGAATGATTAAATATGCTCCCTCTTGAATTGACTACACAAAACGACGCCACCACAGTGCCGTTACCAAGTATGGCCGATGCCGAACCAACTCCACCTTTTACACCACCTGAGTAGGCGCCAGCTCCAGCTCCAACCGAACCTTGCGCTAATGTCATCTCAGATGCCATCTCACACGCTCGTATACCAAAATCAAGGTCACAAAGTGCCTCAAACGATCCACCCCTCCCTAGGTCAAAGATAGTGGCAGTTGGAACTATCGGCACCACACCTAGGTCCGATGGAGCGACTTTGAAGCCCTGACCCTTTCGTTGGAGGTAACGCATGACCCCACCAGCGGCATCCAAGCCAAAAGCGCTGCTTCCAGTAAAGAGAACGGCATCAATGTACTCGACTAGGGCACCTGGATCTAACGCATCTGTCTCTCGGGTACCGGGGGCACTCCCACCGACGTCTACGCCAGCTCGAGTTGGAGCGTCAAAAAGCACAACACTACACCCTGTCAGATACGGGGGGTCTGTCCGAGCAAAATGACCAACAGAGATATCGCCCACATCCAAGATGGTGTTCGTGCTTCCCGCTCCTGCAACCGACCACTCTTCCAACTCAAATCGAACCATAGACCCACGATAGCTAAGAATCTGTCCTACTGCCATAACAAAACTCAACTCGTTGACACTTCAGTGTAGGCAAAGACTTGGAGGATCTAAAGATGTGACCTACATCTCATCGACGCTAAAGGCGTACTAAAGTGCGTTGGTATGTTGAGGTGTTACCGTGTTTTAGGGGTCTACCGATATTAGTTTCGCAACGACCTGGCTAGGGGGAGAGTTGAAGGCAAGGGACAAGAAGAGGCTTTATGTAATCGCGATACTTGGTATCGCTCTACTTATAGGCGTTGGCTCATACTCAATAGGGCGTTCGTCCCCCACCAACCCCTCTTCCAAAACAACCGCTACTCTTGGTAAGTTTCAACCAAACTCAACCGTCACTATCGGTTCAGAGGTCTTTCCCGTAACCTTAAATCCAACTGCAAACGCCTCTGCCGCCATCGACGAAGTGATCGATTACAACGTCTTACAGCATCTCGTTGAACTAGATCCCAAGGGAGCGATTATACCGGTCCTAGCGACCAGCTGGAAGGTCAGCAAGAACAACCAGGTCTATACGTTTCAGATTCGTAAAGGTGTAAGGTTCTCAAACGGTGATCCACTGACCGCACAAGACGTCGTGTTTTCTATGAATCGTGTCTTTGCGTCTGGATCTACATACCCATATGGAAAACTTTTTGACGTATCCTCTGTAACTGCTCAAGGTCCCTACACGGTCTCAGTACAACTCATACAGCCCTCTTGGGAATGGCTTTTCAACCTAGCAGCCTACTCAAACGGAGTCATTATCGACCCAAAAACCGTGGGAACGCTCGCAACCGACCCAATAGGAACAGGTCCTTACAAGGTGGTCTCTGAGGTAAATAACTACTCTATAACTTTAACCCGGAACCAGAGATACTACGGGCCGAGCGCCCGGGCAAAAAATGTCATCTTTAGGTACTTCTCGAACCCCAGCACTGAAGACGCAGCGCTCGAATCGGGGCAGATTCAAGTTATAGACAACTTAGGCACTCCCTCTGAGGTCTCACTATTTAAAGACTCACCTAGGTATAAAGTCATTACCGGTCCTACAAACGGTAAGGTTCAGCTAACACTGAACAACAGCTATGGCCCACTATCAAACGTACTCGTGAGGCGAGCCATTGCTTACGCTACAGACAAAAAGGCCATCATCCAAGTAGCGTCTGGAGGATATGGGACGCCTCTCGGCAGCGATTCAGTACCAGCCGATCCGTACTACTTAAACCTGTCTAATACCTATACTTACAATCCAACAAAGGCTAAAGCTCTTCTAATAAAAGCCGGATATTCTCACGGATTCCCACTTACTATCACTCTTCCTCCTTACCCCTACGCACAACTCGCAGGTCCCCTTCTAGCTTCGGAACTAAACGCAGTAGGGATTAAAGTAAAACTTAGCAACGTTCAATGGCCGCTATGGATCTCACAGGTATTTGAGGGAGGTAACTTTCAAGCCACAGTAATCGATCACGCCGAGGCAAGAGACATTGGAAACTACGGCACAAAGGGGTACTACTGGCACTATAGCGGTACTGCACAGGTATCCAAGATGCTAGCCATGGCCAATTCAGCCCCGACACAAAAACAGTGGGTCGCTGGGTATCGCGCGGTACTCCGCAAAATTACAGATGCCGCGGTGAACGACTGGTTGTATATCTTGCCCCAGATAACGGTAACCTCCAGCAACATAACCGGCGTTCCAACTTCAGGATACTCTGAGTCTTTCAACCTATCCTACATCGGAGTCGGTGGTAAGATCTCAACTCAGGCCACCACGATGGGATTTTGAACTTTCTCGTCTTATGCCACACTCTAGCTACGCTAGCATAGGAGAGAGTTAAGAGTGACAAGACAACTGCGCAGCAAAAGACACCTTAAGCACTCGCTAGGACGTTCGAAGGTTCAATCACTTCTGCGCTTGACGCTCACCTTACTTGTTGCATCGGTCGTCGACTTCACAGTGATCAATATCCTTCCAGGATCGCCCGGCCAGGTAATACTTGGAACACAAGCGACACCTCAAAAAGTTGCCGCGCTCGATAAGACCCTTGGCTTAACGTCTCCTATCTACGACCAGTACCTTACGTGGTTGCGAGATCTAATTACAATGAAGCTCGGAAGATCTTACGTCTCCGGCAGTCACATCAGCGAGCAGATCACACAGGCCCTTCAAGTTACTGCTCCGCTGATCGTGGGGGGCCTAATCATAGGAATCGCTCTATCACTTCCGTTGGCGTTTCTGATCTATCTACTTAGAGAGTCCCGATCTAGCATGCTCGTCGCACTCATTTTGGATCTCGGAGTCTCAACTCCTAGCTTCATCTTAGGGCTCGTCCTAACCTATATTTTCGCAATTAGATTCTCAGCACTCCCCGCAAGTGGATTTACATTTTGGAGTACCTCTGTGACAGGTGCCTTAAGGTCCTTGGTGCTCCCCTCCGTCGCGCTTGGGCTCGTAGAAGCCGCCATAATATCACGATACGCTAAAAATCTAATTGAAGAGGTCATGAACACGCCTTATGTACAAGCTGCACGATTACGAGGGCAAAGCGAAACTCAGGCATTTTTACATCACGGACTGAGGAATATCTCCGCTCCGTTGGTTACGGTAGTTGGTCTCGAGGCCTCTGGGCTGCTTGTAGGTGCGGTAGTCGTTGAGAACGTCTTCGGTCTCCCCGGAGTCGGTACTTTATTACTCAACGCAGTCCAAAATCGCGATCTTATTATAGTTCAAGACGTTGTAATGATGGCTGTAACTTTAGTTTGTACTATCAATCTCCTCGTAGACCTTTCATACAAGAGGATCCAACCCGGACTCAGAGACGAGATACTGTGAGAGCTAGCTCCGACACGCCAGAGCCAAGCACTCTTAATCAACAAAAACGCGCCCTCGGTCTAAGAGCCAAGATTGGAGGGTCCATTCTAATAGTCGTTACCGTTACAACATTACTTTCGCTTTTTTGGACTCCGTATCCCCCTCTAGCGGTATCAACGGGACCCTCACTAGGACATGTGTCGTTAACACATCCTCTTGGTACAGACGTCTACGGACGGGACACGTTATCAAGATTAATGGCAGGTGGAGTACCAGTCTTCGAGTCCTGTTTTTTATCACTCATCGTAGCTGTACCCATCGGGGTAACATTGGGCGTCGTGGCCAGCTGGTATCGACACCGCGCTCTCGACGCAATAATATCTCTTTTTACAGACGCTCTCTATGGATTCCCAGCTCTACTGCTTGCGATCACCTTCGTAAGCGTGTTTGGAGCAAGTACATTGGTCGCAGGACTTTCAGTTGGAATTGCGCTTATTCCAAGTTTCGTCCGCGTTGTAAAGGTTCGGTCGCAAGAGGTCTTAGGGCGCGGATTTGTTACAATCGCTCGAACCTACGGTCTCTCTAGGCGCACAATTACCCTCAAACACGTCCTACCCAATCTTTCGGCATCAATCTTTAGCCAAACGATTCTTGGCGCATCGCTAACCGTTCTTGCAACAGCAGCTCTCTCCTACCTTGGTCTAGGAACGCCACCGCCGACTCCATCGTGGGGCGTGATGATTGAAGAAGCACAGAGCTATGTGGCCATCGATCCTGCTTTGATGATTTTCCCAGCTCTCATGGTTGCCGCAACTATATTTGGGCTGAACGTATTAGCTGACTTCTATAGCAAACTTCGCAAGGAAAGCTAGAACTCCCTTGACTAGTTTCATACAAATTCAGGATCTCTCCGTTCGAATACAGGACAACAAAGTGTTGAGGCATATCTCATTAGAACTTGAAAGAGGTTCCCGATTAGGTGTAATTGGCGAGTCCGGTTCTGGAAAATCGATAACTGCCAGGGCACTATTTGGTGACTTGCCATCGAACGCCACCTTCACCGGAAAGATAGTCATAGCAGGTAAATCTGTTTTAGAACTTGGGAAACGAGAACTCGACACGATTCGGAGATCTCTTCTGTCGCTGATACCTCAGAATCCTGGTACAACCCTAGATCCCTCAATGAAAATTCATAGACAGGTATCCGAAGTTCTAATTGCTTCAGGAGCAGCTACAGATGATCGAGTCCTAGATCTTCTCGCACGAATGAGGTTTGACGGAGATGAACCTGAAATCATGCAACGATACCCACACCAACTCTCTGGAGGACAACGACAAAGAATTGCGATAGCCATCGCTATTGGATCGAGTCCGAAACTACTCGTCGCAGATGAACCGACAAGCTCCCTTGACGCATTAGTGGCAAGAGATATGATCGAAGTAATTAGGGCCTATTCAATGTCGACAAATAGCACCGTTGTACTGATAAGTCACAATCTAGAAGAAGTTGCCAATTTGTGTACCGAAGTTGCTGTGCTTTACCGCGGAAGTCTAGTGGAGATAGGACCAATAGAACGGATATTTGACCGTCCTCAACATCCTTATACAGACTCTTTAATCAAGTCCTACAATGAGCTTTATGGAAGTCGTAGATATCTCGAGAAAGTAGAGAAGTTACCGGCAAGTAACAGCAGATCTATGCAGACTTCATCTTGCCCCTACTACGCGTCTTGCCCAAGAGCGAACAAGCGTTGTTACGTAGAGACTCCGCCTCCAATTAAATCCCGAGTCGGGGTCATGTGTCACTTCCCAATGAACAACTCCGGCTCCTGACAAGGGTCACTACTTAGAGTCCGCGCGGATAGGCAATGTACCCTCTGAGCTGGTAGCTCACGCTGAAGATAACCTCCATCGGTAATTGACTTTTCCCTGCTTAAATGTAGGTAGATCAAAAACCCAATACCAATGGAGGCAATAACATTATGCGCTCACTTGACCAAGAAGTTGCAAATACGATCTGGGTTGTGATCGAACCTCTCTTGCCAAG
>JAJYHJ010000019.1 GCA_021784785.1 Actinomycetes bacterium
CCCAGATGATTCCTACCCTTGGCTTCTGCTCTCCGACGGAACGAAAGCGGTGGTATCTCAACCTACGGGAATACCAGCGCCTCATGGCGTACCCGCTCATTTCCGAAGAGCCTTGAAACCTAAGATCTATGCAAATGGGTACAATCTGTCCATTCCGAGTAGGAGTGACGGGGAGGTAGCTCTCCTTTTCGTGAGGGACGCCACACTAGTTTGTCGATGGGACACTGACCTTTCTGGCACATTACCGTCGATAATTTAGTCTGGTTCTTTGCGGAGGGATGATAGGACCGCTGCCTTAGCCCAACTGAGCTCTTCGCTGGCGTCGAAGACTGCAGCTCCTGTTACTTTATCGGAAGAGTGGAATAAAACTACTAACGCGTGGCCGGAGCGATGGATAACTTCGTCCTTTGAGTCCGCCATCCGTACCCCAACTGTTTGAATTAGTCGTCCGTGTTGTTCTGTCCAGGCGAAGGGAAGTTCAGGGGCGTCACGCGGAGTGTTAGTAATATTTTTTGCCACCTGTGATGCCTGATTGACAGTCGATTCGAAGTGCTCAACATGAATATGCCTCTGATAAAGGGGGTGGAGCCAGCTCGAAGCGTCCCCTACTACGTAAAGTGCTTCAGCGCCGTAAACCTTACCTTTGTCGTCCGCCAAAAGAGCGCCAACTTCGTCGAATTTAAGGGAGTCAACCGAGCGAAGCCATTGAGTGGCTGGCTTTACTCCGACTCCGATAACCACAACATCAAATGGATGGCGTTGTGAAGGTGTTTCGATCCAAACGACATCTTCGGTTTCGGAGTCAACTATCGAGACAGGCGCGCCGAATACCGTCTCTACTCCATTGTTTTGGTGAACGGTTTTGAGTGTCTGTGACAGATACGGACCCACAACTTTACTCATCGGATGTTCATCACCATCGAATAGGACCACTTGTTTTACTAGACCCGATACTGACGCGGCCACTTCCGACCCTATGAAACCCGCACCGACGACTCCGATGCGTACGTGTTGTTTAAGTTGGTCTCTGAGGCGCACGCTATCTTCAATGTTCCTGAGATAGATTACTCTACTGGAAGGGGGCACCTTTGGAAATGTAATGGGTCTGGCGCCCGTGGAGATGACTGCATAGTCGTACTCGACGGTGGTATCGTTGCTAAGCGTTATGTTTTTTTCTAGCGGATCTATAGAGGTTGCACGTACGCCGAGTTTCCGCGAGTAAGGCTCCGAAATGTTACCACGTAAGTAGCACCGCTCGACGGGGGAAGTGCCTTTGAGTAACTGTTTTGAAAGTGGTGGTCGCTGGTAAGGCGGGTGAGACTCTTCCCCAATTAAAACTATCTCTCCGTCGAAACCGGCTTTTCTCAGCTCCTGGGCGCTACGAAATCCGCCAAGAGAAGCTCCGACGATTGCACACCGTTTCTTCATTTAGGATTTTCGTCTTAGCTAGATATAACTAGATGATCTTAATCGCTTGCGTGGGGCAGCTGGCTGCCGCCTTCTCAACAAGCGGTTTTAGTGACTCTTCCGGAGTTTCGATTAGCACATACAAGTAACCATCCTCTCGCACCTCAAATACGCTTGGAGCTATCTGCATGCATATAGCGTTTGATTGGCATCGGTCGAAATCCACTTCGATTTTCATGGCGTCCCTTTCTTGTGCATTGATGTTACCCTAGTGTATGGTAGTTCATACGATGCTCATAGTTTCAACTATGGAAGGTCTCAGGAATGACTTTTAGGGTCGAAGGTGAGCCGACCAAGAAGGAGTTTCTTACGTGAGGGTATTGGTTGTTGACGATGAAGTGAGTCTTGGCGAAGCTCTAAAGCGTGGACTCAGCGCAGAGGGTTTTGCAGTGGACCTGGCTCGTGATGGCCTGGAGGGCCTCCGTATGGCGAAAGAGACCTCTTACGATTTAATAGTCTTAGACATAATGTTGCCAGGAATGAATGGATTTAAACTTACGGACACCTTGCGTAGTGAGGAGATCTGGACGCCGATCTTAATGCTTACTGCAAAAGACGGGGAGCTTGATGAAGCTGAAGCCCTAGATACGGGAGCCGATGACTTCTTGAAAAAGCCGTTCTCCTTTACAGTGCTTTTGGCTAGGATCAGAGCTCTGCTTCGGAGGGGTATCGAAAGTCGTCCACCCGTACTATGTGCGGGGGAACTTACGTTGGATCCCGCAAGTCATACGGTGAAACGTGGAGACGTACAGATTGATCTTACTTCAAGGGAGTTTTCATTTCTGGAGCTGTTATTGAGATCTAAAGGTAGGGTCCTTACCAAGCGAGAGATCATCGAGCATGTCTGGGACTACGACTTTGAAGGTGACTCAAACATTGTCGAGGTATATATCGGGTACCTTCGACGTAAAATCGATCTTCCGTTCGGAACGAAGTCTGTAAAGACCGTGAGAGGGGTAGGTTATCTCCTGGATGAATCGGGAGGAGTGTGCTCTGAAGAGCAGGTCGCGTCTAAAGTTAGTTAAAGTTTCATTTCAATTTGAGTAAGAGGTCCATAGGGTTATTGGTGCTGAGTCGGACTGGTGAGAGAGTTCCAAAGAGATAAACGCGGTACTAGAAGAAGCTATCAAGGTCGAAAACGATGGTCTGTAAGAGGGCGTACTACCATCGTCGCCTCTTTAGTTGTGAGCTCTGCGCTCGCGCTAGGCTCAGTGATCATGGTCGAGCTACTTCGTAGCGAACTCACAGCTAATGTGGTCGAGACAGCAAAAAACGAGTCGGTCAACATTGTCTCTTTGGTGCAAGGTGGAGAGCTTCCAAATCCTATCCCGATTCCCAGAGGAGATCTTGCGGCTCAAGTAATCGCACCAAACGGTAGGGTTATAGCTTATACGCCGAACTTGGCGGGGTTCAAGGCGCAGTATCAATTTCCAACTTCTAAGAGCACAGCTCAGACGGTAGTCCGACAGTCGAATAACTCAATAGTTCAAGTTGGCGACCATGACCATAACTACATTCTTGTGGCCAATCGTATCGATGTCGCCGTTCCGGTAGAGACTCAGGCGGCAAAGACTTATCAAGCCTTTGCTTCCACTGTGAAGAACAAGGGAAAGATTGTTTCAGGCAGTTCTGCTCCTGGCAACTACTACGTATACGTCTGGGCATCGCTCCAATCTGTCGACCAGTCTGTGAGAACCTTGGTCTTGATTCTTCTGGCTGGATTTCCTCTTTTGATAGCGGTGGTCGTTGTCGCGACGTGGCTCACATCGAAAAAGGCTTTCGAAGCTGTAGAACGTATAAGAGTTGATGTGGACGAGATATCTGAGACAAATCTTTCACGTCGAGTGTATGAGCCGGACCAAGGCGACGAGATAGCGCGACTGGCACACACTATGAACCAGATGCTAGAGCGACTTCAGATCTCAACTGAGGAACGTAAACGATTCGTTGCCGATGCTTCACATGAGCTCAAGAGCCCTTTATCGGCTCTAAGGACTTCGCTCGAGATAGCGCTACGCCATCCCGACGAGGTCGATTGGCCGTCTACTGCAAAAACGGGTATAGCCGAGAGTCAAAGAATGCAACACATTATCGAGGACCTTCTGCTTCTGGCAAAGGCTGATGCTGGACAGCTGATAGATGTCTTTAGAACCGTGGATATAGATGATCTAGTGGCCGAAGAGTGTCAGAGACTTAAGTTGCTTACGCCAGTTAGATTTGACCTTACCGATATGTCAGCTGGTCGAATTCAAGGAGATCCTGAGAGAGTTCGCTCGGTGGTTAGGAATCTACTAGAGAACGCTGTGAGGCACGCAAACTCCCGTGTGTGGGTATCGCTGCGAACTATAAACAACAACGTAGTATTTGGCGTGGCGGACGATGGTAAGGGTATAGTTGAGTCAGACAAAGAGCGGATTTTTGACCGCTTTACCCGTTTGGATGAGTCGAGGAGTCGCGACCAAGGTGGCTCGGGCCTGGGACTTGCCATAGTGAAGTCTATCGTGTTGGCTCATGGTGGGACGATATCTGTGTCCACCAATGATCGGTGTGGCCATGGTGCACAATTCACAGCTGTTTTTGAGGCTGACTCAGGTAGTGTGTTGGAGTCGGATGCTTTTCCGTTCCCGTCGGTGGACGCTAACAGCTCGCCGTAAACGATTGACTTATCTGGAGAGATCTTTTGCGAACACGAAGAAGACGTCGGCCAACTAAAAGAACATTTTGGTTGCGCCGTTCCTTAGCTGGTGGACTTACGCTTGTTGTTTTGGTGACAGGCTACTCTTACGTCAATGCCTTGACCGCTCCAGGGGGAGCGGGATTTGGGGTGACGACAGTCGAGTGGGTTCGGGGCCACGGTGGAGCAAGTTTCGTAAGGACCTTGGAGAATATATGGTACACGTTGAACGCTCCGAAGGTAGGAGGACGACCACCTAAAGGAGCTTTCATACCAAAGGGTAAGGCAAAGGTCACCTCAACATCGGAGTTGGCTACCACGCCACATCTCCCGCCGCCAGCGCCGATAACACCGTTAGCGTTTCCGTCTCTTCCGAATGAAGGAAAGTGGACACCCGAAGGTCTTACTGTGAATGGATACCCGAGCCTGTATGTGACGTTGCTGAGGCCTGATCCAATACATACCTCGTTAATTGCGGGAATCGCATGGATGGATCCTCATCTAGTGAACTTCATCCAGTTCGCAGGATACCAGCAGCCGCCAACTGGTGGCCCGTGGCCGTACTCATCTCCTATTCCAAAGTCGATGCAGTCCAATCTCATTGCTACGTTTAACTCTGGTTTCCGTATGCAAGATGCCCAAGGAGGCTACTACGCCTACGGTAAGTTTGCGGTCCCGCTCGTAAATAATGCGGCCTCCTTCATAATCTATAAGAACGGTTCAGCGAACATCGTCGCTTGGCATGGTGGACAAAAGATTCCAAAAAATGTGGACGTAGTTCGACAGAATCTTTCTCTTTTAGTGAACAACGGTAAGATCAATCCGGCTGTCTATGACAACAACTACACTATTTGGGGTCAAACGGTCGGAAACACAGTCTTGGTTTGGCGATCAGGTGTGGGTATTACGAAAGACGGAGCGATAGTATATGTAGCCGGTCCAGGGCTGTCTGTACAGTCGCTGGCCAATCTTCTTCTCAAAGCCGGGGCGGTTCGGGCAATGGAGTTTGATATTAACACAGATTGGGTCAACTTCTTTTACTTTAACCAGACGCCAGGAACTTTGGCATCCCCTGCTAACGGTTCGCAGTTGGTTGGAGGGATGTTGCGCCCGGTTAGTCGGTACTTTGGCGTAACGGACCGGGACTTCGTTGGAGTTTTTGCTCGACCGAAAGCGGTATCGTTGACCGGTAACTAATTGAACTTGGATTTTTATGCCGAATCGTAGCTTGGTGTTTCGGTTTAAAAAAAAGTGAAGGGACCGTCTTAGACGTACGAAACGATCTTCATTTCGTTGGCTGTTCTATACGAAGTTAGGCTCGCGTGAGGTCGTTTTCGTCTTTGTTCCAGGCAATGGAGCGAGTAGATTACTCAGGTCTTCAGGTGTGAACCGAGCTCCACTTTGTTTAGCTTCGTCTAAGATCCCAGAGGCCAACTCAGCTTTTTGTTGCTGGAGTTTCACTATCTTTTCTTCTATACTTCCAGCTACAATGAGCTTGTATACAAATACAGATTTATCTTGACCGATGCGGTGTGCTCTGTCCGTCGCTTGGTCCTCCGCCGCTGGGTTCCACCAAGGATCGTAGTGAATAACCGTGTCCGCGGCCGTTAGGGTAAGTCCAACTCCGCCGGCCTTCAGGCTTATTAAAAATACAGGTACTTCTAGAGCCTGGAACCTCTTTACAGGAGTGACCCGATCTTTGGTATCACCTTTTAGCTCTACATAGTCAATACCGTTTTGCTGAAATGAGGTACCTATTATGTCGAGCATCTCTGTGAATTGAGAGAAAATGAGTATCCTTCTCCCTTCAGATAGAAGCTCTGGAACCATCTCTAATAAGGCGGCGTGTTTCGCCGACTGTGTGACCTTTCTAGCGACGTTAGATTTCAAAAGTCTTGGGTCGCAGCAGACCTGTCTAAGTTTCAATAACGCGTCTAGCACTATGATCTGACTTCTTTCAAGACCTCGTTTCGCAACTTCGTCTCGGATTCTTTTGTCCATTGTGACTCTTACGGACTCATAAAGATCTCTTTGCACCCCGTCTATTTCAATCGGACGTAATACTATGGTTTTTGGTGGGAGTTCTTTGGCGACATCAGACTTAGTTCTTCGCAGGATGAAGGGACGAAGTCTCTTTGACAAGGTACTGAGGCGGTTCTGATCCTTGTGAACCTCGATCGGAGTTCCCCATACCTCTTTGAAGAAACTCTTGTCACCTAAAAATCCTGGCAGGAGGAAGTCGAATTGAGACCATAGCTCTAAAAGGTGATTCTCAATCGGTGTTCCCGTAAGGGATAGACGGTAATTACTTTCTAGTCGCCGTATAGCGGAAGCCGATTTCGACGCTATGTTTTTCACGTACTGAGCCTCGTCTAAGATCACAGTATGAAATGGTATTGGTTGAATCTTTTCGATATCGCGCCATATCAGAGGATACGTCGTAAGTACTAGATCAAAGTTAGATATTTCGAGGTAACGGCTGTGCCTCTCTGGCCCGTGTAGCGTGAGTACCGAGAGTGTTGGAGTGAACTTTTCCGCTTCGGTCTCCCAGGTATGAATGAGGGATGTTGGAAGTATGACCAAGACCGGATTAGCGAGCCTGCCAGCCTCTTTTTCGATTAACACATGGGTTAATGCTTGTAACGTTTTGCCAAGTCCCATGTCATCTGCAAGGATGCCGCCGAGGTTGTTTTCTCTCAGGAACTGCATCCAAGCTACCCCCTCGGCTTGATAGGTGCGCAGCTGTGCTTTTAGCGACGTAGGCGTAGTGATTGGTTTTACACCTAGTGATGGGATTTGGGAGTTGGTAAGAGAAATAACGCTTTCGAGGCCCTTTTCGTCGATGTCGAAGTGAGAAGCTAGCTCCTTTGCTCTTGTTGCATCGAATCGTGAGAGGCGTAAATGATTACTCCCTTTTTTGGAAAAAAGATCGATTAAAGTGCCGACGATTGGTTTTAGTCTTGCAGCTTCGACCTGAATCTGGGCGGTGTTTTGCGGCCTAAGTAGGATGACCTCGTTATCATCTATCTTTGACAACCCATTTGGACTGAGCCATCTACTATCCCGGGAGAATAGTTCGACAAGTAGTTGTTTTAGATCTAGCCGCGCTCCTTCGACTTTGATGCCTATGTCGACGTCGAGCCAACCATCGTCGTTAGGCGTTAGGTCGAGATACCACTCAGAGACTGAGACACGAAAGTGTCGAAAGCTAGGATCGATTTTGACGCCCCAACCTGCAGCCTTCAACTTTGGAAGCTCCTCCTGCATGAAGCCTTCCCAGGCATCTGCATCATCTAGTCCCATGAGGACGTTGTCATCGTTTTGGCCTTCTATCTCAAGAAGGTTAAGGTCAAAGTATCCTAATCCAGTTAGCTCGATTACCTCTATGAGGTCGTGCTCTCTTTGTTGATCGCGTCGTACGTGGATGGGTTCATTTGCCTCCCCGACTGTTATCTCATAGTTGTCGTCAATCTCAAACACTGCATCTTGGTATCGAAACTCGAAGTGCGCGAAGTCGATACTTTGATCATATGTCTCTTTAGACCATGGAGATCTGAACCTCATACGTGCGGTTGACGTTGAAAAGGTTACCAATGGCTCTAACGGAACATCAATCTGTCGCATGTGTTGGAAGGGCTCTTCAAGAGGAAGAGAAAGTTGTGTTTCGAAGTTGGATAAGAGCTGTCTCAAGTGCTTTGCTTCAACGGGATTGAGCGGAGGTGCCTTCAATATCTTGATTAGGAGTTTTTGATTGTCAAGGCAATTTACAGGCCCAACGATATGCTCGGTACTGTCGATGCCAAATAAAGTGTCTCCCACGGAGAAGGTCTGCAACCACCTTTGATCTCGTTGTAGACGCGGCGACTGTTCTCCCGACCTTTGAATATCCCAGTTGAGTATGGCTGGAAGCTCAGCAACATACGACAAGGGTATTTCAAATGTGTCAAAGTAGAGTTTATTAGTCGCACTCAGAGTCTGAATAACCTCATCGCAAAAAGTCGGGCCGAGCGGGATGAGAGGACTGTACATCGAGGTTGGTGGTGAATCTATCAGGAGCAGCTTCAATACATGTTGGTCGTGAGGAGTGACAAATGCAGGCGGGTTACGCAAAGCGTTCTGATAGTTGCTCCAATCTTCTAAAGTTCCTGTAAGTGAGCCATCTTTGCGTACTCGGGACTTTAATGGACGAAGGGCTGGACCTTTCCAGTGCTCAGTCAATGTTAACTTCCACACCAGTGCGTACGGACTAGTCCTAGGGGCCTTTTCTTCTTTGAAGTCTAATGTATCTGCTAATTCATCGAGAAAACTTTGTGCCTTTGACCTAATAGAGTCGTCTCGATCATCTGAACGGTACTTTACTGTAGCAAGAGCAACAGCAGCTGCGTGTTTGCAGTAGAACGCTACTGGACAAGAGCATCTCGAAGATAGTTGACCGTTTCGAAAGTCAAGCGTTACGGCGTAGGGTTTCGCTGCCGTTCCTTTGACGGAGGCGGTAACGAGACTAGAGTCTATGGCGAGAGCTGATATATAACTCAAGTACGGTTGAGCTTTTTTGATCTCGCGCTCACCAAAATAACTAAATATATCTACGAACGTGACGTCGTATGCGTCCAAGGAGACTCCCCAAGTAGTTTTGAATTTAGAGTCTAACCACTTGTGCTTCGCAATATGACTTTGAGTCGGTTACCGTGCTCCGTGGTGGGATTTTGCTTAGACATCAACAAGACGGGAGGCAGTTATAAATGATGCGACTCGCGATCAATTAGTCGTAGCGCCTTCAAGTGCTTGTGTCAGTGTATTCCAAGGTAGAGTCGCACACTTTATCCTAACGGGAAACTTCACCACACCTTGTAGTGCAATTAGCTCGCCAACTGTGTATTCGTTGATTGGTTCAATCGTCTCGCCATCAGCATCTCCATCTTCGTCGAGGGCCATCATCTTTTTAAACGTTCTGATCGCCTTATAGGCATCATTAATTGACCTGCCCTTTACTGCATTGGACATCAATGATGCTGAAGAGCGTGAAATTGAGCAACCTTGTCCATCTATTTTTATATCTTTGACTACTTCGTCCTCTACAAGTAGATAGACCTTTACCTCATCACCGCAGAGTGGGTTGTATCCTTGCTCAACTACCGCGGGCGGTGTTTCAAGTGTTCCTTGATTTCTGGGGTTCTTGTAGTGATCTAAGATGATCTCCCGGTAAAGATCT
>JAJYHJ010000108.1 GCA_021784785.1 Actinomycetes bacterium
TCGACCATGAAGGTATATAAAGTTGAGTCAACTCCAAGGCGAGACCGAAGATAACACCGCCAACAATAGTCCCAGACATATTTCCAAGGGAACCGATGACGATAACAGCAAAGGCTAGAATCGTAAGGTTAACACCCTCCGAAGGATCAACGCCTCCGAGCATGAAAGGTGCTATTGCACCAACGCTAGCTGTGATGCCAAGTCCAACTCCAAAGGTAATAGCGGACACCTTTCGAACATCGATACCTACAGCTGCCGCTTCAACAGAGTCTGCCATTATAGCCCTCGTTGCGGTTCCAAGTTTCGTCTTGTAAAGGTACAAAAGAATCAGACCCATCATCGGGATAGAAGCACCGGCAACGATCCACCAAACCCCCGGATAACTCTGTCCTAGAAACTGAATTGGTTTTGAGATCAATGAGCTATCAGGAATTGAACGTTGATTGTTTCCAAGGAAAATAGTAACCAGAGCTTCAAGGATCTGAGACACTCCAAAGAACAAAATTAGCGAGAGCATCTCAGGGTCTTTGGCTTTCGAAAGCGGACCTACCACCAACCGATAGATTATGTAACCAACAAGCACCGTAGGCGGTATGACCACCACTACCGATATGAGCGGATTCATATGGTACGTATAGTAAAGCTCCCACGATGCGAAGCCACCTATCATAATTACGTCGCCATGAGCTAAGTTTACAATCCTCTGCACTCCAAAGACTAAGTTAAGCCCTATCGACAAAAACGAGTAAAACAGGCCGAACAAAACTCCCGCAACGATCGCGTACTCAAATAACAAGGTTCCTCCAATCCCTTGGCCCAACGTTTCGTTCGACATTTATGGGTGCTTAGGAATGAAGATAACTCCTAAGCACCCATAAATGATTTACATCAGACCAGAGCCACCTCTACGGCGCCGGGTACACTGCCTTAGCAGTCGCCTGCGCTGACGGATAAACGATCTGTACAGCGGTGTTCGTAGCTCCCTGCGTAGGCATCAGCTGGGCAACAGGCAGAAGTTCGCCGATCTGTGCACCCTCAGAGTTTAACTTGAATAGGCCCTCAAGGGTAGTAATCTTGCCAGACTCTGCCATGAGTGCGCTGCGAAGGCTGAGTTGAGACAAGCTACTTGCATGATTCAAAGCCAACTGTATCGTGAGTCCCGTATGGTAACCGTATACCTCAGGGGCATTAACCGGTCCAGGGTACTGCTTTTGAAACGCTGCTTCAAACGCCGTCGTGCCCATGCCAAAGTTCACTGAATTATACGAGATCAACGGCGGAGCAGCATAGGTGTAAGTATACGCCATTCCGGCTTCTCCTACGTTTTTCTCTAGCAACTGTTGCAACTGACCTGGGAAGACAGTAAAGACCATGTTAAAGTGAGTCCCGCTTGACTGAAGGTTACTAAGGAACGCGATGTCATTGTTCGCATAACCGAGCTCAATAACAGCCTCGGGGTGTGTCGCCGCAATAGCACTTATCGTAGTTCCGTAAGCGGAGGTTGTCGTGGGTACGGCTTGATTATACACTGGAGTTATTCCAGCCGCCTTAAGACCGTTTACGATCGTTGTGTCTTGAGATCCGTCAAAGTCGTTAGAACCATAGACCAAAGCTACCTTTGAGATCTTGTTCTTTATCAAAAATGACACTAGGGGTTTAGGCCACAGAGCAGAGGTAGGTAGGTCCGTCAACACAATGTACGGATTCCCCGGCGTAAAGAAGTTGGTACCGGTACCACTTTGGTCGAACAACAACATGTGATGCTCTTCAGCTATAGTTGCCGCAGGAGCCGTAAGTACTGATCCAAAGTCCGAGACAAAGATATTCACCTTGTTTTGAGTAATAAGTTGGTCATAAAGGGTCGCAGCGGTAGCTGGAGAACTCTGATCGTTGTAAGCTACCAGCTTTACCGGAATTCTCTTCTTGTAGGCTGCGACGTAGACGCCACCTTTAGAGTTCTCATGGCTCACCCAGAACTTCAATCCGTTGTATTCAGGCATAGATTGATCGGCAAACGAACCCGATCCAGAGTACAACGTACCGACCGTTATAGCACTAGGCGCTGGTGAACTCGAAGATCCCGATGATGCAGAAGATGAGCCACTTCCACATGCTGCACTAACGAGCGCAAAGGCGGAAAGCGCAATACCCATTTTGAGATTGAATCTCTTGTTTCTTCGAGAAATTTTAATCTCCCCCTTCTATTATTTCAAGTGCATTAAAAACACTGCGTATGTAGTGTATACATCAAATTCGTCCGATGCAAGGCAAGTTTCTAAAAAGTTAACCCTATTTTGCATTTCGGTAAAACATAGTCGTCGGTTTCCTCGTATCATCGATAAAAGATAGCGATAGCCCTGTCAAACTCTTTGAGTAAAGTTACGCCCCAGGTCTCACTATCCCACTTTGATTGAGCAAATGGCTCCTTTACTAGAAAATCACCAGCCTTTGGCTCACAAGACTCCTACGGCGACTATCTAACCCGCACGCACCGTAGTGTGCTGTTGTGAGCGAGCTCGGAGGCGGAGGTCATAGGTAACTATCGACAGATCACGATCCCCATAGATACTTATCCACAAAACCTCTGCTAGAGAGAAGCTCTCCAGGAGTACCTTCAAGAGTAACGGCACCAGCTTCCAATACGTACGCTCGATCCACAAGCGATAGAGCACGATCGATATCTTGCTCGACGACGATAATGGCGACCCCATGAGCAGCTATATCAGGCAAAAGTCTCGCAAGGGCATCCGCAGCGATCGGTGATAGTCCCAGTGATAGCTCGTCCACCATCAAAAGGGACGGTTGCGACATTAGAGCTCTTCCAAAAGCGCACTGTCGTCGTTGAAATGTCGTCAACGAACCAGCGAAACTCTCTAGACAGTCTCCTAGGTCGGGGAGCAACGACAAAACCGGCTCGATATCACCACTTTGGCGAATATGTCCCCCTAGGACAAGATTCTCCCTTACTGTCAAAGTAGAAAATACGCCGGAGCCATCGGGCACATAGCTCATCGACCGTCGAAGTCGTTCATCTGGAGATGCGCAAGTAATATCATTCCCATCGAGGTAGATCTTTCCATTAGCAACAGGGACGAGGCCGGCGAGTGTATTCAACAACGTTGTCTTTCCCGCACCATTGGCTCCAACAACACCAACGATGTCTATGTGTTGCAGTTGAAGAGAAACGCTTTTTAAAACCATTTTCCCTCCAATTTCAACTGTAAGATCTTCTACTAAAAGCTTTTGCATGAACTAATCGCCTACAACGTCTAGAGCTGGCCTCGTCGTATGAACCGTCCGCCAAGATAGAGTTCCACGATATCTTCTCGTGAAAGCAGTTCTCTTGGCTCACCTTCGCCAATCAAGACACCGTTCGACAAAAAGATTACGGAATCAGCAACTTCAAGAGCAGCACGAACGACATGTTCCACAGCGACGATCGTAATACCATCTTGTTTCAACTCCGCAAGAAGAGCTAATGTCTCATCCACCTGAGTCGGTGAAAGTCCACCAAGGGGCTCGTCTAAAAGCAGTAGTCTTGGCTTAAGCCCAAGAGCACGAGCCAATTCCATCTTTCTAATCTCAGCCGTGGAAAGTTCCTTCGCTAAAGTAGCTGCTTTCGACTCAAGCCCACACCTTTTGAGAATCACTCTCGTCAACTCAGTCGCCTTAGTTTTGGATCCAAAACCTCTGCTTGAAGCTAGGATCGGAAGGTAGACGTTATCGAAAGTGCTGAGATGAAAGACTGCGCGAGGGAGTTGAAAGGTACGCGCCACACCATTGTCACTGATCTTCCAGCTCCGAAGGCCTGTGATCTCTCGTCCCTCAAGAAATATCCTGCCCTTTTTGGGCACATACTCTCCCGAAATACATCCAAGCAATGTGCTTTTGCCGGCTCCGTTTGGTCCAATCACGGTAGTAATCGTCTTAGGCGCAATCGCAACGGATAGGTCCTTGAGCGCGTCTATTCCTCCAAAGCGACATCGAAGGTTAACGACCTCCAACAGCGGGTCAGACACCTTTTGGACCCTCTCTGGCGCGCTCTAAAAGCCTGGGGAAAATGATGGAACTCCGCTCAATAAACTGCGGATCTGAGGTTGGGTCAGCACCAAGCACCCCAGGAGACGGGCCAGATGGAGGTGGAAAACTCTTAGCTTGTCGCAACACGCCCAGAACCGTAATAGCCGCTACCACTATATCTTGTGCAGATCCCGAGTGGCTGGCGACTAACTCAAGGGCAGCAGTCACCACCAACGCTCCAAAGATTGGACCAAGGACCGTGCCCGCTCCTCCGATCAACACTATCGCTACCATAGCGATCGACAGTCTTGGATTGAACAAGGTATTTGGGTTGAGCGTAACCTGTTGAAATCCATAGACTCCACCGACCAAGGCTGCGATTACGGCAGAAAGTGCAAAAACCGACACCTTATAACGCCTTGTATTCACTCCAGAGAATGCGGCTAGCGACTCGTTCTCCTTGATTAGACGCAATCCACCTCCAAAACGTGAACGCACAACGAGGGCAACGGTAGCAGTTGCTAACGCCGCTAGAGCGAGATATATAAGGGCAAACCCACCTTTTGAGGGGTACGCCATGATCTGCGAAGTTCCTACTGTCGTGATAGTTATACCATCTCCGCCCGGCAAGATAGAGGAGATCCAAGAGAATGCTTCAAACGTACCGAGCGAAGCGACAAGCGTTGCGATCGCAAAGTAAGGTCCTCGTAGCCTCAAAAGTGGAACACCAACTAGCACAGCAAAGACTACTCCCACAGCTGCAGAACCTAGCAAAGCAAGCAGAAACGATAGGTGCCAGTACTCTATCGATGCACCAGTGAAGTAGGCTCCCAAGCCAAAAAATGCGACCTGACCAAGACTTGAGTATCCAGTAAGGCCACCTATAAGATTCCATGATTGAGACAGTGCAACTAGCAAAAACAGTTCGGATAGTGACGATTCAGCCTTGACTACTACCACGAGGACAGCAAAGAGTGTGGCGCCAAAGGAGACAAGTTTGCTACTCCACCGTAACCTATTCAAGTGGCCGAGGTCCCAGAGGTCTCTCTTCATCGGCGCCTCCAAATACGCTCTCTAGGCCATATATCATACCTACGGGACAAGACGAGTACCATCAGTGCGAGAATAACTATGTCAATCAGTCCAGTCGGAGCTAGTAAGGACAGTAGAGAACCTAACGCTACCAACCCTATCGCAACAAAAAAACTTCGCCAAAGGCTCCCGAGACCACCGATTATGGCTGCCGATGCGATATAAAGAGTTATCTGTTGGAAACTACCGCTACTAAGAGGTGATGACATCGCATAGACTGAACCTCCAAGGGCGGCCATCCCAGCAGCTAGTGCAGCTACTATCGCTACCACCATCGAAGACTTTACACCCGTCAAAGTTGCCAGAGTCTTATCAGCACTCACTGCGCGTGCCATAAGTCCAAAGGTAGTCCTCTCGCTAACAAGTATCACGCCCACTGTTACGACGAGCGCCAACATGATTGACACGGGAACTAGTAATGATATGGTAAATGACCCTTGCAGATAGTACAGTGTGGACAAAAACGTAGGAACTGATCGATAGTCGGAAGACAAAAGAACGCCCAACAGACCCGTCATTCCCAGACCAAGAGCGTATGTAAGCACTATGTTGTAGAAGATCGGGCGCTGGGTCAAAACAGTAATAACTCTTAGCTGAATGACAAAAGCTACTAGTGATCCGATCGCGACTGCTAGCGATACACTTGTAATTAGAGGTAAGCTTGCCTCGGAGTCAAAAGCCCATGAAATCAACCCTCCTCCCACAAAGTACGCTCCTAGCGAAAGATTGACAACTCCAGAGACTTTCCATATCAAGGTAAAGCCCACCGCCGCCATCGCTATCGCAGCCCCTTGCGAAAGTCCAAGTAGAAGATTTCCCATCGTGATCGAAGCTTAGTGAAACTCCTACTCAGCTCGATCAACAAGCAATAGCGCGAGAGGGTCGTCGGAGTCTTCGGTAGCCTCCTGTGCGCTTTTCAGTCTTATCAATGCGTCTAATATGGAGTTTCGCGTAATTTCCTCTGCGACCTTTTTATCGCCAACACGAATAGCCTCGAGTAAGGTTGCATGCTCTGTCTCGGAGTGCTGAGCAGCTCCCACGAGTGACACATGCACCCTGCTATAAGGTTCAACGAGGTTTTGTACCTGGGTAACCAGTCGCAAAGCGTGTCGTTTGCCAGCCAGTTCAAAGAGTCGTCGGTGGAAGAGATAGTGCTGAGACGCCCAACCATCCAAGTCGCTGCTCGCCAAGTCAGACATTTTCTCCAAGATGGACGTAAGTTCTGCGAAGTCATTAGTACTGATCCGATCCACAGCAGCAACGGTAAGTGGAGGTTCAAGCTGCAAACGAAGCTCGAACAACTCTTGGAGTTCCTTGCCTCGCAACTCTGTAATAACCGCACCAACTCCTGGGCGCATCACTACCAAACCCTCTCCAACCAAGGTTCTCAGGGCCTCCCGAAGCGGAATGCGGCTAACGCCAAATCTAGATGCAAGTTCATCTTGGTTAAGTGATTGACCAGGAAGAATAACTCTTTCACGTACTGCACGACGCAGTAGTTCGACTATTTGATCAGGATGCATGCTACGAGCCACTACCGACATAATATTGTCCAATACTGTAAAGTGTTGCTAATCCCAACATACAAAGCATGAATTTTCCCGCAACAAGCGTAACAAATCGGCTAAAAATAGCCTTAGGGGGTGCACTAAGAGGTGAGGTCACTAAGCGAAACAAACCATGTGTTTCGCAGACTACGAAGTTGGTTTATTTATCTTGTCTTGTTTAGCACTGTCGCGTCCTCTTGCCAAGTAGTTAGCACTCAACCTTTACAAAAGACACGAGAGATCGTAATCGGAACGCTCTATGCAGGTAGCGGATCGTTTGAGAGTTCCTCCCTTCCCGAGCTACGAGGCCTGAAGTTCTGGGCTACGACCGTCGATCGCGAGAAGGGAATCTTCATAAAGGCCTACCAAAGTTACGCTAAGGTACGTATCGTCGCCTTAAACGACAAGAGTTCGCCGAAGCTGGCTAAGACCCTATACCAAGAGCTTATATCGAAGTATCACGTCGATATTTTGGTTTCTGACTTTGGCTCCGTCCTTACCCAACCAGCTATCAGCGTAGCTCAAGAGCATCAGATGGTGCTTTTTGATCAGAGCGGTACCGGTTCGGGATTTTTCCTAGAGAACGATCCGTTCCTCGTGCTGTGCGACCTACCGACCTCTCAAGTATGGCCCGTACCGCTTGCAAAGTTCCTTCTTAAGACAAAACATCTAAGGGTCGCCATCATCTACGCATCAAACCCCTTCGACACTGCCCAAGACCAGACCGTGGCAACTGTGTTGACAAAAGCGAACGATGCACCAGTCGCGAATATAGCTGTTCCAACTTCAACGACAAACTATTCGAAACCTCTAAAGGCTATTGAACAACTAAACCCACAAGCGGTTATTGAGTTTGGTTACTTCAACAACGACGTTGCCTTTTTGAACCAAAGCTACACAAGCCAGCTTCGAAAAGTTCTACGTTTCACAGCCTTTCCCGGTCAGCTACTCGGTGACATCCAAAACCAGGTTCCGATCCAGGCATTATTAAACACCTACACCTACAACTATCCACCCACCGTCGCGTACTCCAAGGTAAGCGAGGGGTTGACGACCAAAGCATTTGAAGGTCAGTTCTTCTCTATAACCCAACACCAACCTAACTTCTTGAACGTTGCAGGATACAACACCGGAGTGATCATACAAGCTGCTCTACAAAAAGCTACAGACACCAGCCAGCTCGGGATCCGAGCAGCGCTCAACGCTATCTCTGGAAAGCTGACCACCTTGGAAGGCACCTTTGAGATTAACTCCGCTGGGGCGCAACTTGGAGAGGTACTACCTGTCGCAAAGTTAATAGAGAACCATCACTACCTTGATCAGCTCTTTTTAAAGACAGTCTTTCCATAAGCTATCCTCAACTGCCGTCATGTCTCGATTGGTCTGATTATGATCCTAAGGACATAAGAGTAAGAAGTTCGTACCCAAGGTGTGCCGCGGCTATTGAGGTTACCTCTGCATGGTCATACGCCGGAGCGACCTCAACGATATCTGCACTGACGATATCTACCCCACGAAGCGCCCTAAGAATCTGCAAAAGTTCCCTTGAACTAAGGCCTCCAGCCTCGGGAGTTCCGGTACCTGGCGCAAAAGCCGGATCCAACACATCGATATCGATCGATACATAGAGAGGTTTATCCCCTACCCCTGCACTAATCCTAGAGGCACACTCCTTCCATCCTAAATTTGCCACATCATCTGAGGTCATAATCTCGAACCCAAAGCTCTTGTCTTGTGCAAGGTCACTAGCGCCATACAGAGAACCTCGAGTACCCACGTGAAAACACGCCTCCGACTCAAGTAACTGCTCTTCAAAGGCTCGGCGGAAAGGCGTTCCATGTGTATATGGTTCACCAAAGTACGTATCCCAGGTATCGAGATGAGCATCGAAGTGAAGCAGTGCAACCTTACCGTAGCTTTTCCCAAGGGCGCGAAGAAGAGGTAGGGCGATCGTATGATCTCCGCCCAGCGTCAGGAGTTTTCGACCCTTTTCTAGATGCGATGACGCTCGGGACTCAACCGCGTCGAGTGCCTCTGCGATGTTGAATGGGTTTGCGGGAACATCACCGTCATCTGCTACTTGCACATTAGCGAAAGGATAGGTTTCAAGAGCGGGGTTATACGGTCTCAGCAACTTAGAGCCTTGGCGTATCGATGTGGGTCCAAAACGCGCTCCAGGTCTGTAAGAAACTCCACTGTCAAAGGGTACCCCCAAGACGACAACTTTTGGATTAGAGACCTCCGAGGTCGACGGGAGCCGAGCGAAGGTAGCCGAGGTCGCAAATCTCGGATTCGCAAAAGCGTCAGGGGGGCCAATGGGGTCATTACTCATAGTGTTCACTCACTCCTTCAAAACAGACCGTCGCATCATGGTCGGTACAAGTGACATCCACCCTTCCCTTACGGAAGAGGCTTCCATGGCCGCTTATGCAGCTTCCGACGGTTGACGCTTCACCTAGGTCGCTGTACTGCGTCTTATTATACCTAGGAGTCCATTGATCAATTCATGATCAAAAGGTGAAGTAGCTTCTCAACTCTAGCCAGTACTAACGATTAGGTTATTTCGAATCGAAAATTCTGGCTGCTTCTCACTTTGCTATCTTTGTTTTCA
>JAJYHJ010000050.1 GCA_021784785.1 Actinomycetes bacterium
TGTCAAGGACTAAATAAAGATCAAAAGTCAATGACAGTTCTTTTACCATGCCCTAAGATAGACAAAGTTCCAAAGACTCTATGGCCTATTTGCACAACTTTAGGCATACAACCCTTGACCTCGAAAGGGTGTGAGGTCAAGGACGTGAGCGAGGTAGTGGCAACATCATCGGAGAAAGCCCAGGAGAAACGGCAAAACGTTGTAGGGGGCAACCACCCTCCACGCTTCTTGCTGTTCTATCTCTTTGTGGGTTCTCCAACTGCTCCAGTAGGCTTGAGTCGTGAGAAAGTTCCAGTCAACATTAGTATCCAAGCGTTCTCTGTTACCGTCAACCTAACAAGTCACGCTTTTTATATGGAAAATGATGTGAACTGTACTTTGTTAATGATTTTTCACTCTGATCCCTGGGGAGACGTCTTCTACTCTGTCTACCTGTTTACTGTAGACATGTCAGGGTAACGATCACCCGCGGTAATGCCCTTTGGAAACAGTGAGTCGATCTCTTCGAGCTCTTGTCGGGTAAGTGTTACCATGCTAGCGGCTATGTTATCTTCAAGTCGAGAGATTGATCTCGTACCCGGAATCGTAACTATGTTAGGATTTTGAGCTAATACCCATGAGAGAGCTATTTGCGCAGGAGTTACGCCTTTTGACTTTGCGAGAGTTTTTACTTGCTCCACGAGCTTTAGATTCTTATTGAAGTTCTCTTCTTTGAATCGGGGATGTCTCTTACGTCCATCGTTCTCACTTAGGTCTGAAACCTCTCTGAACTGGCCGGTTAGGAATCCTCTACCTAAAGGTGAGTAAGCGACAAATCCTATACCCAACTCGGTAATAGTGTCAAAAATCTCATCCTCTGGATCTCGTGTCCAGAGAGAATACTCACTTTGCAAAGCTGAAATTGGATGAACTTTGTGTGCTCTCCGTATCGTAGCGGCGGAGGCTTCTGAGAGTCCGAGGTACCGAACCTTACCTTCTCGGACAAGTTCTGCCATGGCTCCCACGGTCTCTTCGATCGGTACTTTAGTGTCGACTCGATGTTGATAGTAGAGATCTATTGTTTCAATATTAAGACGTGCAAGTGAGGCCTCGCAGGACTGACGAACATACTCCGGATCACCACGAACACCGAGAAACTCACCCCCCTGACCTCGTACATTTCCAAACTTTGTTGCTATGATCACTTCGTCGCGACGACCGACGATAGCTTTCCCAACTAGCTCTTCATTTCGAAATGGACCGTACATATCTGCTGTATCTAGATGGTTAGCGCCAAGATCGATAGCCCGATGAATGACATCGACGTTGCTTTGGGTGTCTGAGTTCCCATAAAATTCACTCATGCCCATGCAACCGAGTCCTATTTCAGATACCGTAAGTCCTTGGCTTCCAAGTTCTCTTCGTTTCAACAAAGTCTCCCTAGTAATACTTGTAGTTTGAAACCAGTCTACTCGTTGGATCAATTGACTTTGATGGTGCGCCTACTAGCTAAGAAATTCGTAAGGACAAAGTCTAGGACAGTCGTGATCGGTTGTCTCTATGGCGATTTCATTATATAGCGATTTGGACTGGAGTTATTATGACGACGATTCAAATAAGTAGTCTTAGTACTTGTCGACGTCAAGTACTTTGATGGCTAATTGGGGTTGATGATGGCGGGTTGGTGGCGTGCAAGCTGATCGGTGACTTTTGATGTTCTCGATTCTTTTTGAAAGAGCTTTTTGTGCCCGTACCCGGTAAGTGTCAGGGTACTTCCCTTTGGTACAGCATGTCATCTTTTAGTGTTTGAGCTTTGAAACTCTATGTCGTAGTCCCCTGATTGGGTTTCCGAGGCTCTTATGGCGATAGCGATCAGAGCGGAACACTTGATAGTAGATAGTTGCTGAATTATGCAGGTTGAGTTAGTTGGTGCTAATTTCATAATGCTGCTTGACTTGGGAACCTGGACGTTGATATATCGTTTATACGGGAGATGTGATCATTGACACGTTTTAATGATGTGGCACCAAAGTGCTTGACTAAGACATGAAAAGTTGGTTGGAGGAGTGAAATGATGGCAGTGGGACTAACTGACTCGATGGATAGCGCTATGCATTCCTCCTCCAATGCTAAGTTGCCTCGAGGACTGAGACGAGTCACTAGACCAGATCCTCTTAGAGTTGAGATCGCAGAGTCTATAAAACTGCACATTGTTAGCGGTGAACTTAGCTTTGGCACACACTTAGTGGAGACAGAACTCGCTTTAGCTTTGGGCGTCAGCCGTCTACCGGTTCGTGAGGCACTTCAGTTGTTGGCTCAAGATGGATGGGTTGACTTGCGCAGAGGACTTGGAGCCTTCGTACACGCGCCAACGGTAAAGGAGGTGGAAGAAGTATTTGGTGTCAGAACTGTACTTGAGGCTGAAGCGGCTAAGCAAGCGGCTTTGAAGGTAGCAGAAGGAAAGATTGATCCTGAGAGACTGGAACAGTTGACTAAAATCTTTCGAGAAGGACAAGCTGAAGCTCTAAGCGGAGATGGTATCAAAATTGTAGATAAAAATGCAGAGCTGCACTCTGCCATAGTACAGTTGCCTGGAAACAGCGTCCTAGCAGAGATGGCAGCGTTGATTGAAGAGCGCGTACGTTGGTTCTTTGGAGCCATCGCAATCACGAGAGCTCCAGCATCATGGGAAGAGCATGCTTTAGTAGTAGAGGCTATCTTGGAGGGTAAGGCTGATAGAGCGTATGAACTTATGGCGGAGCATTGCGATAGGAGTCGCCTTGGATTGGTTGATCTTTCCTACTCTGGCTTTCTTGGGAATGACGACGCAGAAAGGTCGGGTAACACACAAAAGTAGTACTTCTTCTACCCTCTTACCTTTACTCCGTCTTTGTAGACTGAAACGACTTTACTTTTTAAATCTTTCAGTCCATTGCTAAGGTCTCCTGAAACAACTACAAGGTCGGCTCGTTTTCCTGATTGAATCGTTCCAAGCTCGTTTTCTACTCCAAGGAGTTCGGCTGCTGCAGAAGTGGTTGCTTTCAGAACGTCGAAGGTTTTCATGCCTCCTTTCTCCATAAGGTGAAGTTCGTCAAGGTTACTTCCGTGGGGACCAACACCGCTATCGGTGCCCATGGCGACTTTCACTCCTGCGGCAACGGCTCTTGAAAACGATTCGCTGTGAATTGCCATGACCTCTTTGGCCTTTCTTACTGAACTCTCAGGAACAGAAAGTCCTGCATCGGCTGCGTCAACCACGGCCTTGGGTGCTACGAGTGTAGGGACTAGCCACGTTCCATTTTCTAGCATCATGTCGATAGCTTCCTCATCTAGGAAGATTCCATGTTCAATAGATCTAACTCCTGTTCTGATTGCGCTCTTTATTCCGTCAGTTGCCTGGGCGTGAGCCATTACGTACAGTCCTAGGGCATTAGCTTCGGCTACAAGAGCGTGAAGTTCGTCATCCCTAAAGTGGGCGTGACGTGGGTTGTCCCTTGGTGAGAGCACTCCGCCCGAAGTGAAAACCTTAATAACGTTGGCTCCAGAACGGGCTAGCTCTCGTACCTTCTTACGAACCTCTTCGGGACCATCTACGATACCGTCGGGTCTACCTGGGTGGGGAACGGCATGAGGTATTACGCACCCCGAAGGCATCCAGCCGTCACCGTGCCCACCTGTCTGACTCAATGCGGTTATGGATATCTGCATGCGTGGCCCTTCGATCAGTCCATCGTCCACGGCTTGTTGGATCCCAAGATCGGCACCTGATGCGTCTCTGACTGTTGTGATCCCACAGTCGAGTGTCACCCCTAGGTTTTTTTCGGCAAGATAAAACTGATAAGAAAAAGGCGTTTGAACGTGACGCATCAAATCAATACCTGAGCTGGTTACATGCACATGACAATCGAAAAGTCCTGGTAATACGGTATTTCCAGACACGTCGATGGCCTCGTCTGCATCGAGTGAAATGCCAACGTCTACTATTTTTCCATCTTCTACGACAATATCAGAAAGATATGGAGCGGTTCCCGTTCCATCAAAGACTTTGCCGCCTCGGAACAAAAGCCGCTTTGCTACCACCAGAATCCGAACTCCTTACCACTTCGTAACCGTTATCGGTGGTAAGCATATCGCGATAAAGATCGGTGTGTTGTTCAGTACTCTTTTTAAAGCGAGCGTTCGAGATCCGAGGCGTAAGTTGACCTCGATTTCAGCGTGAGCTAAAGCGTTTGATCCGTTGCACAGTCGTATTTGTGAGGGTGGGGACGATACTTCTTCTAACATAACCTGTGGTATAGCGATCGAGCGCTAAGGACTCATGTCGTTTGGCTGCTCTATGGGATATAGAGGATCTATCGTCTTTGGCAAGCTAACTATCTCACAAATCGACTTTGAACCATTAGCGCCGCTAGGAGCCGCTCGGGTCGTTCCCCGATATCTATCGTGCCGAACTGTGACTACGCCAAGTCCAACCGTTAGGTTGTTGAAACATATGTTGACTTAGGTGATAGTGTCGTATTAAGGTCAACTGTTGTGTTTGGCATACAGAGTTAAGAGAACGCAGGTATACAGTCTTTGAGTTTTCAGATCCCTCAGGTTTGAACATAATCGAGTGACTACTGATTAGTAATGGATTGTGATTTAGGAAGCAGGTATGACGGTGAATTCCTTACGTGAAGACGCGGCGGAAATAGAAGGTGACTTACGAGAACTTAGACATTCGCTGCATAAAGAGCCGGAGATTGGTTTGGAACTTCCCCTTACTCAAAAGAAAGTTATAAGCGCACTGGGTGGAACTGGACTCTCGATAAGTACAGGCGAACGACTGACATCGGTGATGGCTGTGCTAAAGGGCAAAAGGCCAGGACCGACGGTATTGCTTAGGGGTGATATGGATGCTCTTCCTGTATTAGAAGGAGTAGATGTGCCCTATCGTTCGTTGAACGATGGAGTTATGCACGCATGTGGCCACGATCTTCACACCTCGATGCTCGTTGGTGCAGCCCATCTTTTGTCCAAAAAGGTCGATGAGATGGCAGGAAGTGTCGTTTTCATGTTTCAACCCGGTGAGGAGGGTTTTGATGGTGCCGGTCACATGATTGATGAGGGAGTCTTGGAGATTACGGGAGAACGGCCAAAGGCCGCTTACGCTCTTCATGTCATGTCCTCTACCTGGAGGTCTGGTGTGTTTGCGACAAAGGAAGGCCCAATGATGGCGGCCTCCGATGGACTTTCGGTAACGGTCAGGGGTGCGGGCGGACATGGATCTGCGCCACACTTAGCCAAAGATCCAGTTCCTGCGACATGTGAGATGGTGCTTGCTCTTCAAACCTACCTTACTAGAAGTATTGACGCTTTTGAACCCGCGGTAATTACAGTTGGTTCGTTCCATGCCGGCACCAAGCGCAATATAATCCCTGGATACGCGTCTTTCGAAGCTACGGTCAGGACTTTCTCGCCCGAGGTACGTGAGAAGATCGCAAGAGAGTCAGTTAGATTATGCACTCAAATAGCACATGCTTACGGTTTGGAGATTGAAGCGGAGTATATAACGGAGTATCCGGTGACTATAAATAATGGAGATGAGGTCGCCTTTGTCTCACGGGTCGCAACTGAGGTCTTCGGAAGTGAGCGATTAGCGCTCATGAAAAATCCAGTAATGGGTGCCGAGGACTTCTCTAGAGTGCTAAACGAAGTACCAGGAGCTATGGTGTTTCTAGGTGCCAGTCCGGATAAGGATGGTTTTAGTCAAGCTCCTAACAATCACTCTCCGTATGCAAGTTTTGAGGATGAGGTATTAGTCGACGGCGCAGCGCTTTACGCCGAGCTGGCTCTGAGGCGCTTGAATTTCCAAGCGGTCTAGGCGGTTTGAAGTTCTTAAGGTAAAGACGGATCGCGGTGTGAGTAATTTACGAGAAGAGGGTTGATGAATGAGTAAAAGAGGTTTTCAAGCCTTAGACATTGGACTTCTTAGAAGAGTGGTCGATCCCCAGCTTTCGCCGTGTGGTAGTCAAGTCGTGTTTGGAGTCATTGATCCCGACCTTAAGATAAATGACTACCGGAGTTCGATCTGGATCTCAGATACTGACTTAGGCGAGGGTCGACCAACTCCGTTTGTAGACGGCAACTCACTCTCTTTGGCTCGATGGTCTCCAGATGGAACACTTTTGGCGTTCGTCGATGAGTCCGAGGGAGTGTCTCAGATATGTACCTTACCCACCAAACGCAGTGGTGAGAGGATAATAGTAACAACCGTTGTAGGAAAGATCAGTGAACTTGCTTGGTCTCCAGACGGTACGCGTCTAGCTTTTGTCTCTAGGGATACATACACGGAGCAAGGCGGAAGTTCGGTGCAGTCTCTGAAGGCCAAAGATATGCCTGCGAGAAAGATCGACAGACTGCGTTATCGTATGAATGGAGTTGGGTGGACCTCCGATAGACCGTCTCGTATCTATGTAGTGGAGGTATATTTTTCAAGTCAACCGAGGCTTCTGACGGAAGGACCTTTTGATGCACAAGGTTTAAGCTGGTCACCTTTTGGAGAAAAGATATGCTTTATCTCTGCTCGTCACACTGGTTATGACTTAGATCTTTGTAACGATATATGGGTCATGGAACTGGTGGAGCGAGCCGAACCGAGACTCCTAACCGCAACCGACAAAGCTTACTCACTACCGTCTTGGTCTCCAGACGGATCCCAGATAGCCTACGTATACAACCCTACACCGACTGAGAGTCCACGACACCTTCAAATAGGTGTTATCGATTTACAAAGTGGAGTGGAGAGAACTCTCAGCGCCTCGTTAGATCGAACATGCTCGCCATTTGGAACTTCAAGACCACCACTATGGAGAGATAAGATCCTGTTATTTGGTGTAGAGGATCATGGGAACGTGTCACTATACCAGGTAAATACGGCAACCGATGAAGTGCCACGACTTGTTCAAGGTGGTGATCGATGGATATCTGATTGGAGTTGCAAGGGAGACAAGCTAGTGTACGTTTCTTCCTCTGCGACTGCCTTGGACGAGTTGAAAGGGTGTCTTCTTTTAGAAACTAATGACCTGAATACGCTAGTTGTCGGTCCAGAGTACTCCATCACTTCTTTTAGCAAGTCCCTTCTTAAAGGGATAGAACTTATCGAACCGATCCGATATCTAGCGACATCAAAGGACGGGACAGAGGTAGAGTGCTGGGCTATTCCACCTCGTGGACGTGTCCAAGGCGATACCTATCCAACGCTGCTTAATGTCCATGGAGGTCCATTTACTCAATTTGGCAACCATCTATTTGACGAGTTTCAACTCCAAAGTGCCGCAGGTTTCGGTGTAGTATATTGCAATCCGAGAGGCAGCTCGGGATATAGCGAAGAGTGGGGTAGGGCAATTCGGTGGCCCGAATGCGAAAGTGATCCAGGTTCCGGCTGGGGAAGCGTTGACTTTGAAGATGTAATGGCGTGTGTCGACGAGGCGGTGGCGTGCTTTGACTGGGTGGATGGTACCCGGCTAGGCGTTATCGGCGGTTCTTACGGAGGATACATGGCGTCCTGGGTGGTTGGCCATACGGATCGTTTCAGAGCGGCTTGCTCAGAACGTGCGTGCAACAATCTGTTGACTATGGAGCATAGTGCTGATATCTCCGGTTTTGTTCGAAGTTACGTTGGCAGAAATCACTTAGACGACCCTGACCTGTATTTACGAAATTCGCCGGTCTCTTTTGTCAAAGAGATAAAGTCGCCTGTTCTGATCATCCACTCGGAGGAAGACCTAAGGTGCCCTATAAACCAGGCTGAAGAGTTATATGTAGCGCTAAAACTTCTGGGTCAGCATGTAGACATGTTTCGCTTCCCAGGTGAAAACCATGAGCTGTCCCGATCTGGTGCTCCAATGCACAGGGTTGAACGAGCTGGAATCATACTTTCGTGGTTTAAAGAACATCTGTAGAAGGTTGGCTCATAGCATAGGCCGAACCAACTTTTGGCTGCGGATAATATTTGTATCTACTTGGTCATTTGCTATATTGTATTCGTCATTGTTCGGTTTATCCGATTCATGGTTGGCTGGAATATCTCGACCAGATCGTCACCGGATCTTGCGCTTGATCCCGTCGAAGTGGAAATCTAGACTAGAAGAGAGTCTTTCGAACCCCGTACACTACGTAGTTCCAGGTATGAAGTGTGTTTCTTTAGAGATAGTAAGAGATCGTAAAAAGCGGGAGCGGTAAATTCACTTGGTTCTAAACGTAATAGTTACGGTCATGCTCAGGCTGAGAGCACAAATGGACGATATCAAATCTAAATAGTTAGACAATTGGTTCGATAAGAAAAGATCCAAATGAGAACTCAAAACTGCCTCCTGGGTGAACTAGTTCAGCCGACTAGACTCCCTTTCTACCGTGGTTGTATACTTCAAGAAGAGTTCGAGGCTATCTGAATCTTTTCCTGGGTGAACCTGGAATAGTGGCATGACGCTATTGCGTAACGTTTCTGTAACGGATAACCGTTTGATCTGCAGAGGATGTCTCCACGTAGGATTGCTACGAAAGATCTGTGGTGACTCTTGTCGACTAGCGTTGTGGTGAAACCGGCACAGTAGTGCAATTAATTCACCTGAAATGAACGTTCTCAGGCCTTCTCAAACAAGGAGCGTCTACGAGTCTCCCTTATTTGATTTCGGGCTCCTTGGTGAACAGCGCTGCAAGTGCAGACGCTTCATGACTAAGGATGGTCTGGGTGAACTATGTCCTTGTTGTAAAAGACCAAATACAGCAGCTGAGCTCATTGAGACCTGAACTAGTGTATCTCTGAAACAAGCTATTCTACACTTAACCAGGATCAGTTGACCAATATCTTTATAGTTGCGTAGCAGGATAGTATCGGGTTGCGATTTCAATTGAAACCGATGCTGTTTCCCCAGTCGCACTGAGGATAAGCAATTTATCTACGGTCTTAGTTGTGTTGCTAAACACAACTAAGACCGGATTGCTATACACATCTGGTGGGGGTCAAACGGGTCTCCTAAATCCAACCGAAATGGCACTAATAAAATAAGTTCGTTTATAGAAGCCTGTTGGCCGTTTCTCCTTGAAAGATCCCTACGTATTCGAGATCTTTGCCTCTAAAAAGAAATCCTACCGATGAAACCAGCTTGTGAGGCGTAGGGGAAGTAAGCGTGTAGCACTTGACTGACTGCCGTGATAGTGTGAAGCAAGAGGCTGCACTTTTCAATACAATACGTTTCTGGTGTCCCTAGTCAAAGTTTCGCTGTG
>JAJYHJ010000163.1 GCA_021784785.1 Actinomycetes bacterium
CAGACTTTGATCGCGCAACAAAGGCTGCAAGAAACGTTCGATGGCTCACGCGATGGCCCCACAACAAGCATTACATACATTTGTGGTGTGCGCTAGATCATCCGGACTTTGTGGGCTTGGCTCTGACCAAAGAGCCTCCACAGTTGTGATGCAGTTGAAAAAGAGGAAGTAGCGATCCACCACTACTTTCACACGATGTGTCTATTAGGTAAGTGTTGATCGGAAGGGACGCCTTTCCATGTTTTATTTCATGACAGCTGGGTCGGCGAAGGGCTCTGTGTGGTATCGTATCTCAATTAACGTTTGTTTTTATCGACGTGCGCCTGTATAAACAACTCTTTGGAACGTAAGCATTTTACGTAGTGATCCGTATCTACCTCGGTGAAGGCAGGTTTTTCGTGTTCACATGCCTCTAGAACAAAAGGGCATCTGGTTCTGAAGTAGCAACCGGTTGGGGGTTCCAATGCTGAAGGAAGTTCACCTCTTATAGGTGTAAGCCCTTTCCTTCTTGCTAGCGTTGGATCCGGAGTTGGCACCGAGTCCAAGAGCGCTCTGGTGTAGGGGTGAGAAGAGAACGTGAAGACGTTTTCTGTATAGCCCATCTCTACCACTTCACCTAAGTACATGACAGCTACTCGATCTGCAAGGAATTTGATTACCGAAAGGTCGTGAGATATTAGAACGTAGGTAAGACCGTGCTTCTCCTGTAGTGACCTCATCAAATTCAAGATCTGAGACCTTACGGATACGTCCAAGGCCGATACCGGTTCGTCCGCAACGACAACCTTTGGACTTAAGATCAAGGTCCGTGCAAACCCTACTCGTTGTAGCTGCCCTCCGGAGAGCTCGTGCGGATAGCGAGTCAGCGAGGATTCAAGGAGCCCTACGTCTTTTAGGATCTCACGTACCTTCGCCTCTCGTTCATCTTTATTTCCAATGCCTTGGACGAAAAGGGGTTCAGCTATGGAGTCGCCAATCTGCATTCGAGGGTCGAACGATGAGTATGGATCCTGGAACATCATCTGAAAGTCGCGTCTTTGAACTCTGAGTTCTTTTGATTTGAGTTTGGATATCTCAACGCCAGCTATCTTTATCTGGCCTTCATTGGCAGTCTCTAGGCCTACCAAGACCTTGGCTAAGGTTGATTTTCCACACCCTGACTCCCCGACAATTCCGAGTGTCTCACCTGTTTTCACTTCCAGGCTGACCCCGTGGACCGCTTGGACCTCGCCTAACTTTCGCTGAGTGACGCCCGATCGAACTATGTAGCTCTTTGAGGCCTTCGAGACAGAGATGATAGGCTCTCCAAAGTTCTCTGGCTCTTCAAAGTGGGCCAGGTCATCATCGGCAAAAGTCGGTTGAGCGGGACCTAATATAGGGTGGAAGCAACTGTAGAGATGGCCATTGTTTAGTGAAGCGACCGGGGGTTCGCTTTCAAGACACATATTTGATCTTTGGTTGCATCTGGGTGCGAACTTGCAACCCGGATCGCTGGAAGAGAGATCCGGTGGTAGTCCAGGTATCACCGGCAGGTAGCGGGTCTTGTTTTGGTCGACTCTGGGAATGGAGGACAAAAGTGCTTGGGTGTATGGATGACGCATGGTCGTGAAGAGGTCATTTGCTTTCGCCTCTTCACGGCTTTTGCCTCCATACATTACCAGGACGCGATCGGCATGTCCTGCTATTACTCCTAGGTCGTGAGTTACGAGAAGCAGAGCCATCCCAAGTCGTGCTTTGAGATCTTCAAGCAACGTTAGGATCTGTGCCTGGACTGTGACGTCAAGGGCTGTGGTGGGCTCATCGGCAATAAGAAGCTTTGGTTCGCAGGCGAGTGCAATTGCGATCATAACTCGCTGCCTCATGCCGCCAGAGAGTTGGTGAGGGTAGTCTTCGATTCGCCTTTTTGGATCTGCAATACCCACCAGCGACAACACCTCGAGAGCCCTCGCCCTAGCATCCTTTTCGCTGGCTAATTTGTGGATAATAAGTGACTCTGCTATCTGCCATCCGATGGTTTTGGATGGGTTCAATGATGTCATAGGATTTTGGAAAACAGTTCCGATATCCTTTCCTCTGAGTCCTTGGAGCTCTCTCTCGGAGGCTTTGGTGACATCTCGTCCATTTAGGAAAACTGATCCCTTTACGATCGATGCTCCAGGGGGTAGGAGGCCAATTATGGACATGGCCGCCATGGTCTTTCCGGATCCGGACTCACCGACTATCCCCAAGGTTTCTCCTGGATTTATCTGGAACGTGAGGTCGTCAACGGCTCGTAAAATGGTATATTTGAGCTTGATCTCTGTTGTGAGGTTCTCTACTTTAAGTACTGGTGGCATTAGGCTACTTCAATCATGAGTCAAAACCAACGTGTAAAGAGTCAAGCAGTCTTAGCCACATATTTCGCTCTCCCGAGTTGTTATCAGCACCTATGAGTGACTTTCTTGTCATCCATACAAACAAAGAGCGAAATGGTTCTGGCGGAAAAGGAAGAGGTTTGTGCCTGACGAACTCTAACTCTGTATGTACGTCCTTGACCCCTAGAACTTTATCTGCAAGTACCAAACCGGCGAAACGTGTAGCTCCAACACCGAGTCCAGTAAAGCCTCCGACGTAGTGAAGTTTTTGACTGTACCTTGATCCAAAGAACATGGAAAAACGTGATGATGTGTCGATCGGGCCGCCCCATCCATGAGTAAAAGTGAGTCCTTTTAGATATGGGAAGGTCTCGAAAAAGTGTAAGGCTAGAGTTTCAAAGGACTTCCTCCTCCAGTTGTAGGTGGCGTCTACCTTGTTACGGAAGTGGTAAATCGCATCGTAACCACCGAAAAGTATTCGGTGATCGGCTGTCATGCGATAGTAGTGAAAGAGATTACCGCTATCAGATAGTCCTTGGCGATCTCTCCATCTGAGTTCATCAAGTTGAACTTTCGAGAGTGGTTCTGTTACAAGAACGTAGTCGTACACTGGTAGAACGAAGTTCGAATATCCTTTGACGATTGAGGGAAAAGCATTTGTAGCCACGACTACCTTTTCTGCTTCGATAGTGACTGACCCAAGCGTAGAGACGCGAAGTCGATCACCACTAGGTTTTACACCTGACGCAGAGGTGCCTTCATAGATTTTAACCCCCTTTTTCTCGACTGCCTCCGCCAGTCCCCAGGCAAGCCGGGCTGGATTTACAAGAGCGCACCGGTTTCGTGTATGTAGTGATCCTAAGTAGGTAGGAGAGTTAACTTCACGCTGAGTTGCCTTAGCGTCCAGGACATCGACGTCATAGCCGAATCGAGAAGCTATCTTAGCTCTTTCGAGAAGTGACTCCATCTGCCAGGATTGAACTGCTAAGTCTAGGGTCCCGTTGAATTCCAAGTCGCAGTCGATCCCTTCTTTGTGAATGTCGTCGGCTAACTCTTGGAGGTTTTGATACCCGAGTCGCTCGATGAGTTCAATCTCCCGTGGATACCTATCGACTCCATTTTCTAACCCATGTGTGAGGCTAGCGTCTACGAAGCCACCGTTTCGCCCACTCGCTCCTGAGCCTATGGCCCCAGCGTCGATGATGGCAATTTTCAGATGAGGGTCTTTTGAAGCGAGGTGAAAAGCCGTCCAAAGTCCCGAGAAGCCACCACCGACAACCAGGCAATCGACCGTTGTGTTCTGCGTCAGAGGTGGGTTCGGAGGTCGAGCCTCGTTATCGTCCAACCAAAATACCTTGGATTGGGTGCTTGCTAAGGCATGGTCGATGTAGTCGGCTGCTGTCATGCTATCGCCTCGCCAGGCGCCGTTCAAAGACGTCTCTCACGGCATCCCCTAAAACGTTTACAGAGAGAACGGTTAAGATTATCAGGACTGCAGCTGGCCAGAGCTGCCACCAGTAGCCATTGAAGATGTTGTTGACTCCAGCTGCAAGGATTGTTCCCCAATTTGTGGCCGGCGGAGCAACTCCTAGTCCAAGATACCCTAACGAGGCGAAGATTAAGATAGCGTCCGCAACCTTAAGGGTCCCATTGACAATCAAGGTGCCAAGTACGTTTGGGGAGATGTGGCGTTTTATTAAGTGTCGATTGTTGCTTCCGAATCCTTTAGCAGCTATGACGTAATCGTACGTCTTAATCTTTAGCGTCTCCCCTCGTACTAAACGAGCGGTAGAGAGCCAGCTGACCGCCGAGATAACAAATATGATTAGGGGAACCGTGGGTGTTACGATTGCGGCGAGAAGTACGACGAAAAAGAGAAAAGGAATTGACAGCATAGCATCGACAATGCGCATCATCAAAGCATCGACAGCTCCACCGATATATCCAGCGATAGTTCCCCAAACTAGTCCAAAGGTAGTCGATAAAAGCCCGACTGCAAGCCCTACCTCTAGGGTGCTCTGTCCTCCTACCATGAGTCTACCGAGTTCGTCTTTCCCTGTCGGAGAGGTGCCGAGTATGTGTCTAGAGGACGGTGGCAGGTTCTCCAGGGCAAGGTTGGTGGATGCTTGATCGCTATGGTAGATGAGCGGACCTAAGAATGCAAATGCGAATACTAGCATCAGAATCAGCACGCTGCCAACAGCTAACTTGTTGCTTGAAAATACGTCGATGACGGAGGTCGAGTTCTTCCTCGGATGCAATGTCGTGTTGAGCTTTTGAAAAGTTTGAACCTGCTCGTTTTCAAGCGGCGCGGGAGTAGCCATTATTTGCTCCTAACCCTCGGGTCAACGACTCCATAGAGTATGTCGGCTAGAAGGTTGCCCAGCACGGTTGCGGCTGAGATTACCAAAACCACTCCTAGAAGAACCTGGAAGTCTCTAGTTTGCGCAGAGTTCCAAAAAAGAAGTCCAGCACCTGGAAAGTCAAAGATCGACTCCACGATCAACGAGCCCGACACGGTGTATGGAAGAGTAAGTCCTACAAGGGTGACCGTTGAGTTCAAAGAGTTTCGGAGGACGTGTTTTATAAGTACTCGTCCTTTTGAAGCGCCTTTAGCCTTTGCGGTTTTCACGTAGTCTTCAAGGAGGTTGTCGATGACTGACGATCTCATATAGCGACTGAAGTACGTCACATTTGCCAAAGTGAGAGTAAGAATTGGAAGGGCAAGGTCTCTAATGTCTACGGTTAAGTTGGTTCCGTAGTCAGACGCCGTTGAGGGGAACACCGGTAGCCATAGATTTAATACAACGATTAGCACCACTCCTAATAAGAAGGTTGGCATAGAGTAAAGGACAAGCATAAACGAGCTGAGAACGTGATCATCAACTCTGTTCCTCCTGCTGCCTTGCCAAAGTCCCACTGGAATCGCGATAGAGACGGCCAATAGCATGGAGATTCCCACAAGCATAAAGGTTCTCGGGACGTACTCGCCTATTAAGGAGGATACGGGCTGATTGAGCTTGTAGGCAAAGCCGAGATTACCTGAGACTGTGTTGGTAAGCCAGATCCAGTACTGGATCGGTAGCGGTCGAAGCAACCCCTCTTGTTTTTCGAGTACGTGTACCGCAAGAGGTGTTGCTTTAGAACCTAACTGCGCTCTTACTAAACCTCCAGGGAGCAAATGTAGAACTATAAATACGACCACACTTACGGCGAGCATCGTCACCAACGCTTGAATAGTGCGGCGAAGCAGATATCCACCCAATAGCTATGCGCCTCCAGAGAAGTACCACCTCGATGGTTGTGGATTCCCGAAGATCTGCTGCGGATTCCACCCCTTGAGTTTATTCGATACTACGGAAATCTGCCAGTCCCAAGTTGGGAACCAGAGAGCCGCTACCTGTTGAGATACGTAGTTCTCGTAGGCGAAGAGACTCTGCAAACCGGGTTGGGTATGTGTGGTATTAATTAGCTGTTGTGCCACTGGATCGTAGTAACCTCCACCCCAGTAGTTCCCCTTACCGAAGATCTGCCCACCCGTGGGCAGTACGTCACCTTGTCCGTAGTTCCAAAGGAAGGTTCTGTATAGGATGATTCCCCAGTTGCAAGGTCCAGGAGGGCATACGCCACCGACTGAGAACATAGTACTTTGGCTCTGGGGATTGAGGATAATATCAACTCCCGCGGCCTTGGCTGCAGTTGCAAAAGATTGAACTTGACCAGAGAGAGTTGGAGTGCCCGTCTGGTACATAAACGAGAGCGCGAGTTTCTGCCCGGGTTTTATTCCTGCACCACAGTTACTACCTCCAGTACCCGGTGAACTGCAAACTAAGTACCCGCTGCTCCCTGTCTTCCACCCGTGTGACTCTAGCGCACTTTTTGCCTGTGTCACAGAGTATGGATATGGGTTGCTCTGCTCTTGAGGGGATACGTAGGGAGATCCAGGAATGTTTGGAACTGGACCGTAGGTGTACTGGCCGTAGGAGTGCAGCACCGTGCTCATGTAAAGCGGTTCATTAACGAGGTGTTGGAGTGCCTGCCTAATATATAGTTGTTTGACCAACGGTCCGTACTTTGGACTTGTATATCCGAGTTCAGCCCACTGTACGTAGTCCGTGACCCATGGGGCTATGGTGAAACCCTGAGACTTTAAAGTGCTGGCGATATGATAGTCCGAGATTGGTATGTAACCATAGTCAAGTGATCCCGATCTAAGAGCATCTAGCTCTGCAGTTTGGCTTGGGTAACTTTCAAGCACATATCCAGATAGCTTTGGGATGGCACCTGAAAAGTTAGCGTTACGAGCGAAGACAGTCCGTGCAGTAGTGGGATTATATGCTTGTAGCTTCCACGGTCCGTCGACTACCTTCCATAGAGGATTGGTGGCATATGTACTTACCTGTGAGGACTCCTTGGTGAGGAACTTGAAGACGGTCTGTGCTCCTGAGGTCGTCAGATCATAGTTTCCTACCTTTTGTGTCAAAGAGGTCTTATCCCAGACGTGCTGAGGAAGTGGAACTATATCGGTCAATTGGTTATCTGTAAACCACGTTGGGTTGACGGGGCTTTTGAGATTCAAAGTAAAGCTGGTGGGGCTATTGATGACAAAACTCGACACGTTGTCGGGGAAGTTCCCAGGGACATAGGTGGCTATCTGTGATTTATTATTTTTATAGAGATTCCAGAAGAACTCGACGTCACGTGTCGTGACGCTTCGCCCGTCCGACCATTTATAAGGTTTTAGCGTGATTGTGACACTTTGGTTATTGTTTGTGTACGTTGGTGGATTGGCCATCGAAGCACCAAAGTTAATTACAGGTTGAGAGCCGTTTCCGGCGACATATAGTGGCCGATACATTCCGTACTCTGCGTTTTGATCCCAAGGTTCATAGTTTGCTTGGTTTGGAAGTGGTAGCACCCAACTGTAGGTGTCGCCACTATGCAGTGCAAAGGTAGCGTAGTTTGGCGGCGTTGAGGAGGTAGCTTTGGCTGATGAACCTGCAGACGCGCTAGAAGATGATGAACATGACGCTAGTACAAGTCCTAGAGCTCCAAAAAGTGAGACCGCCTTAAAGCTAGCGAGATGGAATCTTGCCCCTTTTACTATTCGTCGCTTCATAATTACTTTCTCCTATGAGTCCAGATGGATGGAAATTTAAACAAGCCGCCGCAGATAAGTGATCCATGACGTTTGACCGATATTATACGGATTGAGAAGTCAAAGTCAATAAAGTTAGCGGTTTTAGCACTGTTAGATCAAGGAAATAATGTTTCCGAAACACTTTTTACAGATTATCAACGAGTGAGATTTTCTCTGACTTGAACGTTGCATAGTGTCTTGTGCCATTAGGACCTAGCTAGTTTCAGATGGGCGCCATGCCACTTTGGCTTGTGTTTGACCTCCTTATTGAGGTGGTGATAAAGGCGTTGGCGAAAGTATCCTCTTTGGAGTTTTTCCCGGGGATCTTGGACTCACAGCATCAAGACCTCTGTCTATGTATCTATGCAACTACTCCCAAGGAGTCGTCCGGCTCTAATGCAAATGCGGTGCTATTTAAGTTTAAACCTCAACTACTACATTTCGTTGCTTCACCCTTTGCGTAGCTCAGATGCGATTACGGAGACGATCCTGTATCTGTGTCGCTTTGGGTTCGACGAGATGCAACTTGACGCTTGAGTGAATGAGTTTCTCCGAACGCATTAGAGGATGTAGAACATTTGAGTTGGTTCGGCATACGAAGTCTTGACCTTTGCTGGCAAGTAGTTGGCTGCGGTATTTGTCCGAGGTCGTAGTTGTAAGATTGTGGTGTGAGTAAGGTTGCGATTACGCCCGCTAGAGAGTATGAGTTTGAAGATGTCGGCGCCTTGGTCGTTGCTGCTTATAGAGATCTCCTCGGAAATGAACTGAAAGAGACGTACGAAAGGGAGCTTCTCGGCGTGAAAGAGAGAGCCCAGGTTTGCGACGTCCTAGTCGCAAAGGTAGAGGGGATACTTGTTGGGTCGGTAACTTACGTTGGAGATGCTCATTCACCGATGGCGGAAGGTCTAAGGAATCGGGAGGTTGGGGTCCGCATGTTGGCTGTCGATCCAAAGTGGCAGCATAGGGGTGTTGGAAAATCACTGGTATCATACGTTATTGAGCGGGCGCGACGCGAGAAGGCGCTCTCTATTTTTCTCTATTCGCTAGAAGAGATGAAGGTGGCTCATCATCTATATATGAACTTGAGCTTTGAACGCACACCTAGTCGAGACTATCTTATGGATAACGGAAGGTATCTTTTGGCCTTCACTCGCTACCTCTAACCAGTGTTGTGAAGACATTGGACCCGAGATGCAACGGTTCGTTAGATGAAATAACGCTATTTACATGTGGACCCCTCTTGGGTGTTGGTCCTCTTGGTGATTGTTTGAAGAGGCGAGGACTCGACTGCAAGATGATCAACTAGGAGCACCAACCCACCTCAAAAGGCGAGTTCAAGTGAACTTCTCTTTTGCCACACCCTTGCTCTAGATATAACTTACGAACAAAAGTGAACGGCTATACCTTGATGAGCAGGAACCACCTGTTGTTTTACACGTTACTGGTCGTTGCTCGTCATGCATTTTCAACGGCCAATTGAAACTGCATGGCGTCGGTCTCCGAAGTTGTGCGAATATAGCCCCAGTTTTGCACGGATGAACGCGTCATTTGGGAATCTGGTTGTGTTCCCGAAGATGTGCAAATTCCACTAGGTAAGTCAACTTCTCGGCCCTAAAGGATCGAGTTTGCAAATCATAGAAAGAGGCACATCGCTTGGACTCGTCTAAAGGAGGCGACGTTAGTTGCGCTATATATGGACTCATGCGGCCTCTCCTATGTCGT
>JAJYHJ010000131.1 GCA_021784785.1 Actinomycetes bacterium
ACAACCAAACTCTCTCAGGTCCCACCGCAACTATACACAATGTAGGTACTAAAGGACAGAACCTTGAAGAGTATTTTCAAGAGTGCCAAATCTATCAATAATTTGGGAGTTTTAAGGGTCAACGACCAGTTAAAAATACTAGATACCAAAGCATCAACTACCCTGTCAGCCAAGGCTTGAGTTCACGCGGAGATACTCCAGAGGTTTTGATACCGTCCCTGCTTTGCAAGAAGTTCTTCATGGGTTCCTCTCTCGACGATTCTTCCTCGATCAACGACAAAGATCTGGTCAGCGTCTTTGAGAGATGTTAGTCGATGCGCAATTATGATGACAGTTCGATCTTTGGCGACTTTGTTAAGGGCTTGTTGAACTAGACGATCTGATATTAGATCCAACGAGGACGAGACTTCATCAAGGATTACGATTCTCGGATCTCTAAGTAGGAGGCGTGCAAACACTAAGAGTTGTCTCTCTCCAGCTGATAACTTCACTGCTCGATCACCCACTTGGTATCTGAGGTGTTCTACATGGTGATCGAGGAAATGCCCTAAACCTACCTGCCTACAGGCGCCTTCTACATCGCTTTCAGTTGCACCTTCGCTGCCAAATGATACATTGTCAAAGATGGTGCCATTAAAGAGAAACGGCTCTTGAGGTAGGTATGCAATATTGGAGCGGTACCAGTTCAGGTCGAGTTCCTTTAGCGAGACGCCATCGATGAGGATATCTCCTTTAGTTACGTCATAGAACCGTACGAGAAGCTTGGCGATAGTAGACTTTCCTGCTCCAGTTTCACCGACAAAGGCGACTCTTTCTCTAGCATTAATCGTTAAATTGACGTCTTCAAGAGAGTAGTTGGGCGACCTGTCGTAGGAGAAGTATACGCCTTGGAACCGTATCTCTCCGCTAAGATACCTAGGTATCTTAGCATCCTTTTTGCTTTCAATTGAGTTCTTCTCCTCCATGAGTTTACGTATCTGTGAAGTTGCGACAACGACTTGTTGGTACTCGTCGAAGTTTTGTGATAGTTCCTGTATCGGTGAGAAAAACTGATTAACATATAACGTTGCCGCAAGTAGTGTTCCTATGACGAGCTTGTGAGCCTTTACGAGGTCTCCGCCGACTAATAAAGTGACGGCGGTGGTAACGTCTGCCAACAGTAATAAAAATGGAAAGTAGAACGAGATGGCCTTTTGTGCCGACATTCGCGCTGTTCTGTAGGTTTCGCTTGTCTTTGAAAATTCTCTAGAGGCACTTGGTCCTTGGCCCATGGATCTTGAGACCCTCATACCTGAGACCTGTTCTTGAAAGTTAGCGTTTACTACTGCTATTCGCTCTCTAGCGGTTCTATAGGCCCTAACTGAGTAGTTCCTAAATATCAGACTTGCAATTAGAGCAAGGGGGAGTGCACCTAATAAGACGATCGAAAGCGTTGGCGAAAGCAATACCATGACGGCGATTACTAATCCGAATGTAACGATAGCGACGAGCGAAGAGGCAAGCCCCGTTTGAACAAGCGATGAAAACGCGTCGACATCGGAGATCATTCGAGTCATGATGCGACCCGACATCTCTGATTCATAGTAGTCCATTCCAAGAGCGAGCAACTTCCCAAAGATGTGAGAACGCAGATAAAAGAGAAACCTTTCAGCTGCGATGCCTGTTATCATCTGTTCTAAAATTACGACAAACAGATCTACAAAACTAACACTTCCAAGAACGAGTGCCATGTCGATCACGAGGATAGCGTTGTGTTGAGTAACTCCATTATCCACTCCGTCTCTTAGCAGCAAGGGACCAGCCAACGAAAGGGCGGCATCTAGCGCTACGAATATTGCGCCAAATAGTAGTCCGATGCGGATGCTTTTAAACAGTGTTCTAAATGAGAACTTCGCCTTAGTCGCTTTGAGGTCGATCTCTTTGTTGAATAGAGCGGGTGGTTCTAACGACTCTTCAGCGTCGACATAGTGCGATGCGCTAGTCGGCGCGACTTGTGACTCGATTACGTTCTCCCTAAGAAGGTCTTCATTACCTTGGATTAGTTGACGAAAGAGCTCGGAACTCTCGGATAGCTCTTCGTAGGTGCCGTCAGCGACGATTGTTCCTTTGTCTAGAAGCACGATCCGATTCGCGAGTGCCAAGGTCGAGCGGCGATGGGCTATGAGTACCAGCGTGTTCATCTTTGAGTAAGCTAGGAGAGCGTCGTGGATATCTGCTTCTGTCTTCGGGTCGATTGACGAGGTAGCGTCATCGAGTATGAGCAGTGGCGGCTTTCTTATGAGTGCTCGAGCAAGAGCGATACGTTGACGTTGGCCCCCTGATAGCTTTACACCTCTTTCACCTACGACAGTGTCTAATCCTTGGGGGAGCTTGTCTATGAAACTATCTGCTTGCGCTGCTCTGGCCGCCCACAGAATCTCTTCGTCTGAAGCGTTGGGAACTCCAAAGATAATGTTGGCACGGATGGTATCGGAAAACAAGAAGCTCTCTTCAAAGACTACACCGATCTTTGCTCGCAGTTCATTCAGCGAAATATCTCGGATGTCGTGACCGCAAAGTGTTATCGTGCCGCCTTGAACGTCGTAGAACCTTGGAATTAAAAGTGCAATAGAGGATTTTCCACTTCCTGACGCTCCAACGAGAGCGACTGTCTCACCAGCCGTTACTGTTAGATTGAGACCGTCGATGACGTTCTCTCCCGGTTGGTATGCAAATCTTACGTTCTTGAACTCGATGTTTAGAGGTTGATCACCTAGTACTTGTGGGTTCTTTGGTTCAACGATCATTGGGTTTATCTCAAGAAGGTTAAATACTCTGTTGATCCCAGCTTGCGCTTGTTGTGCCATTGCAGTAAGTGTCGACAGTTGTCGAATAGGGGCATCAAGTTCGATAGTGTAGGTGGTAAAGAGCAGGAAGGAGCCTAGGGAAAGTTTGCCATGGATAGCGGCGATACCCCCTAATCCGATGATTATCGCCTGAGTTAGAAGTGGAACTAACTGCAGTATGGACTGTAACTTTGCTTGGCGCCAAAACGTAGCTATTCGTGCCTTGTACAAAGTGCGAGCTGCTCTTTGAAGTTTGTGAAGTTGAGTCTCTTCGAGGGCTCCGCTTTTCACTACTCCTATTCCTCGAACGGTCTCCTCAACGATCTCATTCACACGTCCTTTAAACTCTTGAGCCACTTCAGACGCCGGCACTATTGTTCTTCGTAGATGTATCGATGCTACCGTAATTACAACGAGTGAGACTGTTTCTACAAGGGCAAGCGGCCAGTATACGATAGCCATCACCACAATTGATAGGATCGCAAGAAGCAAATTTCCAAAAAGACGCGGTAAGAAAGCTAGAAGTCCCTGAATTAGGGACACGTCGGCGTTTGCTTGGGAGACTAGCTGCCCCGTTTTCAGCCCATCATGGACTGCAAAGTCAAGCCTCTGAAGGTGGTCAAAGATCATCGTTCGTAAGAGATGCTGAGCTCCTAGTGAGAGCCGACCACCGAAGTATCTCCTCAATGCTGCAAGTGCAAAGGATGCTATAGCCAAGGCGATGAGTGCGTAGATGTAGATTAGCGAATCGCTGGAGGTGTTTGACGTTATCGCGTCTACGTAACTTCGTTCCAGGATAGGCACAAAAAGTGCGGCGAGGGTTCCAAGTGCCGCAGTACTAAGGGCGATGGAAAGGTCTTTGGGCCTTGACCCCAATAGCGTAGCTAAACGAGCCATCCAAGGGGTCTCTTTGGAACGTTCTTTATCCCTAGACACCTTACTTCGTTGTTTTGTACCTATTCTTCGTCTCCTAGCGTGGCCGTGGCCAATCGGGTGATGGAAGCCTCTGGCTACATCGTTGACAAAAGGCCCAAAACCTGACCATAACTTAAAAAACAAGACTATCGGACCTCAGGTTTGTGCTGCGACTTTGCACTCGCAAGAGGTAGGAGTAGCCGACCTCACCAACATAGCACATATGTACTATGTTAAATGGGCGCACGTCTACTATAACTTGTAAAACCCAAAGGAGTCGACGTCGCAACGAAACATTTTTATATATCCTAATACATGGCGATGCATCAATATATACCAGAAGGCCGTTGCTTTTAGTGGAGAGCATTATCGAGCGAATCAGCCCTACTTTATTAGAGGACTATGTACTCTTGTTTCTCTGTAGTTCAGCAAGAGATGAAGTTCCAAATCGACAGAACCGATCACAGTGCTCAACCAAAGTCGTTGTTACGTTAGGGTTATCTATAGGTGCTAGGGACTTGACCCAGATGACCATTGAGTGCTGAGCTGACTTCCGTTACCGCTTGGTCTATCTTGTATTCGTTTTTGGTTACCTACATAAGTACTCATACCACCTGTAGGTCAAGGTCGGACCTTTAGCCAGATGAACGTACCCACTCATAGATCACACTTGGGCCTTGTAGTGGTTGCATGTACTTTAGATCTCCAACAAGGATAAGTCTGTTCCCTTTTCCACGCGTACTGCTTCGCACAGGCATCATGTCTGTCCTATGCCACCTATATAGCGTCTTTGAGTGTATGTCCTGAGATAGCGCCCACTTATGTAAGTTCACTACTGTTTAGTATGGTACATATGTTCGTTACGTGTTGTAATCCTCGGAGCCCCAACCGGGTTGTAGTGGTGGCAGATCCTTGCACTCGGGATCTTCTGGTTGCGGATGCTCTCCGTCGTCACCGTCCCATCGACGTCTGTACTGGTCTGGGATATCACCCCACCCCCAGTACGGCAGCGGGTCGCCCGGTACGATTCCGAGCGTCTCGGTGGGGTCGATCCGTTCAGGTCCGATGGTGCATAGGTGTGCCCAGTTGTCACCGAGATCGAACACGTATACGAACTGCTCGCCTGGACGCAAACGGGAGAGCTTGACGTGCCGGAAGTCCTCTGTCTTTTCATTCTCGATGTCCCAGAAGGGATCGGGCATACACAGCCGTGTTCTGTCGCCAAGCGTGAACTCCTGGATATGTGACCGGTCCCACCGAGCGAAAGCGTCGTCAATGGCGTCCGCTAACTGTTGGAATGTGTGAGTGCGCGCTGCAGCGAAGATGCGCCCCGGCCGAGGCCAAAGGTGCTCGCCGTGGCCCTCCACAAGATCGACGCGGATGGAAAGCCACGTACGTGTCATGAGTTCTCCTCTCGATCCGCTGTTTGGGTACTCTATAACTCTTTGTCAGTTCCGTTTACCTTATCATAAAGGCATTATGAAGTGTACGTTTTGATGTACTTGATAGAAGTCTATCTAAGGATGTTAACAAGAAAATAGGATTTCAGTTGTTAGATGCTTCGGAATATGGCCGCCATTTTCGTGTGTTAGTTGGGTGAGCTTGGGCCAGACGTGGGGGTCATGCCCAGGCACTAACAGGTATCCTCTCTCTCGGGCGAGTGACTTAAGCCTTTTTATGTGAACCGTCGTCGTTTCGGGTTCCACGTCGACAACACCTCCGATGGCTAGTTCCTTTTCGAAATTCTCCATCAAGTCGGCGGCGTCGAACGCCAAAACCATACCCGTGGTGTCTTGGAGGTTCACTATAAAGGACTGGTGCCCTGGAGTATGTCCAAAGGTTGGGACAGCCTCTACTCCTGGCAGGATCTCTTCTGGCTCCTCGTTTAAATGACCTTCGAGGGGATGAAAGTGCAGACGTGGGTCGTCGAAGTCAACCCTAAATACGCCATTTGCTTCAGCTTTAGGGAACTCAAAGAGTCCAAAGTCGAGTTCTCTTTGTTGCACAAAGATCGGTATGTCATCGATGAAGTGCCGTAGTCCACCCGCATGATCGTTGTGGAGGTGACTAACCGCGACGGCTTTTATGTCCTTCAACGAGACATTGATCGCCTCTAGTGCGACTAGTAGTGGATCGTCATCGCCGGGAGGTAGTACTGCTTTTACTCCGTTTACTCTCCCGTGGAAGCGATCGTTCAGAGCCTTGTCTTTTATGAGTGCTGGGTTGAATCCTGTGTCGAGAAGTACATAACCTTCATCGGTCTCGACTACTACGGCAGGTACCGGTTCTGTAAGGAACTCATTTGGATCCCATCCGTGAACCGACCATGCCTTTGGCAGATACTCCCAACCTAATGTAAGAAGAAATACCCTATCTGCCGTTTTTCTCAACGAACTTGCCCTTTTATTGCCTTGTCGGAGTTCTTTGGAAGGTGACCTTCGAGAACCAAGGTTCCAAGTACATCACAGATCACTCTGACGCCCAGTAACGATGTTATATCTGCGGAGTCATACGGCGGAGAGCACTCCACGATCTCGATCCCAGCTAAACCCTGAGACGATACACCTTGTACGAGTTTAAGCACCTCACGAGGTAAGAAACCTCCGGGTTCCGGCCATCCCGTTCCAGGAACGAATCCAGCGTCTACGCAGTCGACATCGAAAGAGAGCCAAACCGCTTCAGCTCCATCCCATGCGACCTCCAATGCTCGTTCGATGGCGGCATCTAGACCTATATCTACACAGTCGTTTACGGTCATTATCGTCGTCTCTCGTTCTCTTGAGACTTTTACTCCAGGGCGCGGTGCTTGCCAGCCTCCTATTCCAAGTTGCACTAAGTTCTTTGCTGGTACGTTGGGAATATCGGTTGCGTGGAACCATGGAGTCGTATGCATACGTTCATCAAGGTCCGTCTCTTGAGTGTCCACATGCCTGTCAAAGTGAATAATACCTAGATTGCCGCTGAGGTGCTCAGCGACCCCTCTCACAGTTGGATACCCAATTGAGTGGTCTCCACCCAAAACGACGGGTAGTCCGCCGCTAGCAAAGATGTGCGAGACGCCTTTGGAGATCTGGTCGAAACTCTTCTCTATATTGCCAGGGATGGTAAAGATGTCTCCGACGTCACAGATCGATATTGACTCCCGGAGATCTACCCCAAGTTCGAAACTGTAAGATCCATAAAGTCCTGACATCCTTCGCATGCCTTGAGGGCCAAAACGGGTGCCGGGTCTATACGTTGTTCCCGAGTCGTGAGGTGCGCCCACTACGACGACGTCGTACTCACCACACTTGCTCACGTCTTCAAGATAGGGTGCTTTCAGAAATGTGTTTATACCTGCATAGTGTGGAAGTTCTCCTCTTGAGAAAGTCGGTATTGTCCGATCGACGATTGAGTCGGCACCCTGAAGACCCATCTCAAGAGCCCAACTCTGTTCTCGCCGGAGGGCCTCTGTCGAGAGGCCTGCTTCACGCTCTAAGGCCCTTTTCGCCTCTGGTCCGTGACGGTCATGTACCTTGGGAAACGTGTTGTCGTTGTTCTCAGAACTCATATGCACCTCTCTCTAGAAAGGCGGTGTAACGACAAGTACCCAAGAGATCTGAGACCTCCCGGGCTTTTATCCCTCCGTGAAACGAACTACGTTCGCTCGTGTCTCTTGGACCGAACCAGATGAGCTATGGATTACTCATACTGTGGAACCCTAGACACTTGTAATGTCTAACTTTGACAACTTCTCAGATCACATGCAACTCATGGAACGCTTTCCTGGGTTACACCGACCTTTTTTTATGACTTTATGCTTCAAAGGTAACGGTGGTGTCACGTCAAAGTTAACCCTATGTTACGGGAGTGATCACCAACAGATCAAGCCTTTACTCCAGATCTTTAATCCACATGGAGGTTTTTCTAGCTCAAGGACTGCAAAGACCTACTAGTGGATCTCTTAGGCGTTCAACTCATCGAGGCACCGTTGAGAAAAACTGGCGTCTCCTACGGTGGCTATGATCTCCCATATGTGAGAGCTTCGTTTGAACAAGGCACTTCCAGAAGATGGAGTTTCCCAAGTGCCGATGGCGACGTCTCCTGCGGATATGAGAACCACCTTTTCTTTATTGACCATTAGCGCGTGAGGATCTAGTTGTATGTTGTCTCTGTCGGATCGATCAGTAACGTTGAATGCTGAACCGATCGCTGTGTGATGGGTTCTTTTCCAAACCTCTAAAAAGTCGGACCCTATCTCGAATAGGTAGTCTCCAAAGAGAAGAAGCGCAGAACGATCTAGTTCCGGCCTGGTCTGGCTCGTTACTTCGAAGTCGTGTGTAAATGTGGCAGTACCGTGGTCTAGGTTCAAAGTACCAGAGAATACCTGTTGTGCATCGAGCCAATGGTGCTGATCGGCTGGGGTAGTAGGATCATTAGGGACTCTAAAGTCAACGAATTGATGTCCAAATTGGATCCACGTTACGTCAGTGACCTCGGTTAACGGATCGTTTCCGAGCTGCCTTCCAATTCTCTTCCAAACGCCCTGAAGCTGGGCCGTGCTGTTTGCGAGAACATCGCTTGTTCTATCAAGATTTAGATCCATCTATACCCCAAGAGAAGTTCTAAGGGAGTCGTGGAAGTTTAGGATCGGTCGTTCATGGTTTTTCGCTAAGGGTCCAAGGCTATAGTAAGGTGACTTCACGGAGTTCTGTAGACGCTCGCACACAAGGACGTCTTCGCTCAAGAATGCCCTGATCTCCTCTAGTACCTTCTCAGCATCGGCGTCTTCGTTCGCTCTTATACGGAGAGTGAGTTGAGTTGTGCTTGCGTCTATCGGAAGGGCGTCGTAAGTTGCCACGTAGCGGGGGGTGGTGACGATCATGATGTTTGGATAGAGGAGGTGAGCCCCAATTCCATCTTTCGCGCCGTTTCCATTTTCATCTGCATAAGGGTAGGTAGCCTTGGTCTTACGAGGTTCGTAGCTCCACCAGTTGGGACCACTTTGTTCCCATCGAAATCTCTGGTGATCAAAAGAGTTGAGCGTCTTTGAGTGGAGGTACCAGAGGTGATACACGTCAACGTGATTCTCGACAAGGAACTTCCAGTTACAAGCTATTTGGTATGTGGTTACGGACCTTTCTTGGTATTCGGTTTTGAACTCGTCTCCAATTTTGGACTCTATTTCCCGACGCAGTTGGTTGAAGAGAGCGCCCCGACCAAGTAAGTCTCCAAAGATGAGTCCTCTCCATATTACGACGTCAAACTCCTTTAGTCCGAGTGCCTCTTTGTTAAGTTGGTCGAACTCTTTGCTTTGCGGGATCGTACTTACCTCTCCTGTGAGTTTGAAACTCCATTGGTGGTAAGGGCAGGTGATAAAGTTCCGCTTCAGTCCATCTCCCTCCAAGAGAG
>JAJYHJ010000120.1 GCA_021784785.1 Actinomycetes bacterium
TACAGTAGCATTGGTGCTGTTAGATCTACTTCTAGCCCGATAGCTGGCCTGTCTGTGAGCATCGCTACAGAACTTGAGGCGTCCAGATAAAGGAAACGTTGCACCGCACCACTTTCATGAAAGCGTATCCATATGTAGGGTCGGGCCAGAGCGCCCTGTCAGTCTTTCAACTGGTGGGTTTCTCTGGTCCGCCCTCCGAACCGGACTTGCGCGTCTCCACGCATCCGGCTCTCCACAAGGTCATGCCACCGGTACAACTGATGAATCGAACTTACTTGTCCATGGTGTGGGGATCTTAGAACCTCGATAACGGTACCGGATAATCGACACACGTTGTGGTTGAAACATCTCTACCTTTCCATCTGCTATCTCCCAACCGGGGAGATAACGGCGATGTAGGGTTCCCCAATTCAAACCATGATGCCGCTTCCTTAGCCATACCACCACACGCCACCAACTGAAGTAGTCGAGGTAATTGAAGGTTTTAGAAGAAACACCATGATAGAAGTAGTTACACCATCCCCTAAGTACTGGATTAAGAGTTTTTAGGAGATCGGCAAGTGTTCGATGCTTTTCACGTCTGGTGATAGATCTAACCTTGGCCATTATCGAAAGCAGTGATTTCTTTGATGGATAGGTGTAGATCGCCATCTTCCCGTTTCGGCCTCTTTGTCTTCGGCGCACTATGTGCCATCCGAGGAAATCGAAGCCTTCTTCGATGTGACAGATCTTGGTCTTGGACTCAGATAGGCGCAGACCTACTTGTGACAAGACACTACTGACCTCGTCTTTTAGCAGTTCTGCATCTTTTCGAGTACCATATACCATGATTACAAAATCGTCACTGTAGCGAATCATTCGAAAGACAGCTCCACCATTGCGTTTGTGCTTGTCACGTGTCCAATACGGCCCTAGCGCTTCCCATTTTGCTGTGAAGTGTTCGTCAAGGACCGACAGAGCAATACTTGCAAGTAGCGGTGACGAGACGCCACATTGAGCTGCTCCTGTAATGGTTCTTCTGTCGATTCCTTCTTCCGAAAGTATACCAGCAGTAAGAAATGCCTTGATGAGCAAGAGTATGCGCTTGTCTGAGATGCGACGTCTAATCCGTGCCATGAGGGCTACGTGGTCGATTCTGTCAAAGCAAGCCTCAATATCTCCTTCAAATACCCACTCATAACTTCTGGTAGGAGTTGCGAAGTAGTGAATCTCAGCAATTGCATCTTGTGCTCTTCTCTTGGGGCGAAAGCCATACGAACATGGCAGGAAATCCGCCTCAAAGATTGGCTCTAGTACAAGCTTCAGCGCTGCTTGTACCACCCGATCAGATATAGTAGGAATACCTAGTCTTCTCAGTTTGCCTGAAGCTTTCGGAATCTTACGTTCTCTAACTCGGATGTGTGAACTTGCGTTGTTTCAGACTCCTTCCAAGTTCACATAGGAACTCATTAGGGTTCTTTATCGAGCTTGGTGATACTCCATCAACGCCAGGCGTTCTTGCTCCTCTGTTGCCTCTGACTCTGGCCCATGCCACCTGGAGGAAGGCTGGGTCATAGACGAGGTTGTACAGATTAGAAAAGACACGCTTGTTATCATTAGTTGACCATTGGTACAGCTTCGTCTGCATTTGACGTACTCTTGTTTCAGCCTCAGAGAGGTCAAAACCAGATGCGCCCGTATTCACAGGTGTCCTCCATCTATGTAGACTCTTCTGTAACTTTGCTGGGGTCCTTTGCCATGTGGACGGCTTTCCCGTCCTCGGACTACTACGACCCCTCTGTCCCATTTGGGTAGCATCAGTCGACAACGAACCTTCCCTTCTGCCAGCTGGATGCTGACCGGATAGGGGTCGCTCGAATGGTTCCCACGTTCACCTCTAGACCGTTTGACCGATTAGGTGCCCAGCTATACCCCTGCAGCCTCGCCACAGACTTTCACCGTGGCCTCTTAGTCAGTGGCGCAAACCGACCGAAGAGTTCTCGATGCATAACATCGATACGCACTGCTACCCAGTCCATATCCACCAGATTTGAGCTGGTGATCACATTGAGAAGCTTTACTACGCTGGTTCCACACGTACCCTTTTGGTCTTGTTTGCCGAACCCAGGTCATCTGGTAGTACTGACCAGTTCCGGCTTTATCAGGGCTGCTTACCATCCTTGCCTGCGCTTCCAGGTTCAGACTGCCCATAACTTCATAGGCCTGCTGCTACAGGTCCAAGGTGGAGTCCTTTCACCTCCACTTGGTCTAATGGCGCCTCGTGGTGAACGGCCCCCTGTTTTCGGTCCACCCCATATGTGAGCCGATCACTCTTATTCTAGCCTTTTGACTCTATGCGGCTACAGGACATAGGTACCTCTCTGCGTAGAAGTTCCGACTGCTTGCCGATCGAGTAAGAACCAGTCTTTGAGTTTTTACATCCAATGTCAAGAACTCATGGGGACTTAGGTAACCAAGGGAGCCATGGGCCCTAGTGGTGTTGTAGTTCTTGCGGTAGCGCTCAGCTAAGACTTGGGCCTCGGTTGCAGAGGAGATGAGTTCACCGTTTAGGAGTTCATCTCGAAGAAGTGAGTTAAATGACTCACACTTACCGTTTTGCCAAGGGCTACCTGGGTCGATGAAGTACAATGTAACTCCCATTTCTTTAGCCCAGGCAGCGAGCGCATGAGAGATGAACTCTGGTCCGTTGTCCATTCTGATGTAGATGGGCACTTGATGCTCTGCCACTATTCCGTCAAGGACACTAATGACTCCTATAGCAGAGATGGAGCGGTCGATCAGGCTTGCTAAGTGCTCCCTAGGGTACTCATCGATAATGTTCAAGACCTTGAGTATCTTCCCATCACTGGTTGCATCGAAGAGGAAAATCCATTGCCCAGGTAACGTTAGCTCCTATGGGTTGATGAGCACCCATTGGAACCCCGTAACCTGCTCTTTTGTTCTTACGTTTGCGATAAGGTACCTTGAGACCTGCTTCTCTCCAGAGACGATGAACCCTTTTGAGGTTCACTTGGTACCCAGCTGCAAGGACTGCCCGATAGGCCTTCCTATATCCCTGACGGGGGTTCGCAAGTGCAAAGGAGCGCAAGAGTTTAGTGATCTCTTCGTCAATGCTGTCTTCCTTTCGTACTAGCGGTGTTCACTTTCGTTGAACGGGGTTGGCTTGTGACTCTACATGCTTTTCTCTCAGATACCCCGAACGACTTGCGTAGCACCTTGACAGCGCCACGCCTGCGGTCCGGGGTTAGAAGTTTCCGATCGCCAACTCCTTGAGCATCAAGATATCGAGTGCTTGGCTCCGCCACCATGAGCTTTAGCTTGCGGTTCTCTGCTTCCAGTTCCTTGGAGCACGCTTCATGTCGGGACCCTTCATTCCACCATAGGTGTTCTTCCAGCGGTGCCAAGTGGTCTCGCTGATGCCAAAGGCCCTAGCTACCTCAGCAACGGTCTTGCCTTCATTGAGCATTCGATCACCTTCGGCAAGTTTCGAAATGACCTGCTCTGGTGAGTGCTTCTTCCTTTTCATGTGAATTTCCTCCATCTATATTCTGGTCGGATCTCACATTAGAGGTGGATTATTTTTAGGGTAGCCTTCCAACTTCGCCAGAGATTGAATACCCCTCTAGCGGTGCGATGGTGCTAATTCTTCGTAAATCTTCTACGATATATCAATGTGAACCCTGCGATACTCGCGCACTGGGAGAATAGCGATGTGATAACTGAATAAATTTTGTATTGCAACGCGTACGGCGACTCCCATCGCTCTAATGAGGGGTAAGGGTATAGGCTTCTTTCATGATGATTTCAGGCAAATTTGAAGAGGTAACAGGTTCTTCTCTTGAACCAAAGAAGTCAGGTATGCGACAACAAGTTGAGTCGGTATGGAAAAGCAACTTAGCCGTATTTATTGGATTTACAGTACTTTGTTCCGTTGTCTATCTGCCGGTTGGAGCTGGCCACGGGTCATTGAAAACCAATGGACCATGGCCAAATGGAGGATTATTCACAGGTGATCCGATTGCCGGTGGGCCTATTACCATGCCACTTGAAACACTTGTCAATTATGCATGGAGTCATTTCACTTTTCCAATCGTAGATCCGTTTCAAGCATTTGGAATTCCGCTCCTTGCTACCCAAAGTGCAGCAGTATTTCTTCCAGAGGTTGTGATGCACCTTATGTTTCCGGCAAACTACTCCCTCTGGAACGTACTCCGGCTTGTTCTGATGAGTTTCGGAACTTACCTCTTTGCAAAGTCGATTGGACAGCGTCGTGGAGGAGCAGTCGCAGCCGGGATCGCAGCGAGCCTTGTAGGTGTCGCGCCTCCGAACATTAACCTTGAAATGCTTAATCCGATCACCGTGCTGCCTTATTTATTGCTTTCTCTTCGCTATCTCGTTGACCCAGAAGCTAAACGCCTGGCGTATTATTTTCTTGGCTTCACCACTAGCGTGACCGGGCTAGCTATCTCTGGATTTCAGGAAGAGCTACCACTTTTATTCGCAGTGACTGGCGCTTATCTCTTAGCTATGGTTATGAAGTTCAAGACCGTTCTTCGAGCGCCATCGCGCCTTTTGCTTACCGTATTGGCGGGTTTAATTGGGCTAGTTATCGGTGGTGTTGGAGTCTTACCCACCTTGCAGGCAGTATCACAAGGTATGGGTGTCAACGGAAACAGCAGCTATCTTTCAGCAGTTCCGCATTATTGGCTCGCAACTCTTGTGATTCCTAACATAGCAGGTACGGGTATCACCGCTCAGCCTTCCGATTTCGGCCAAACAGTTTGGATACTCGGAACTCCCGTGTTCGCGTTGGTAGTATTTATGACGATGGTGGCGATGACAAAGCGTCATATCGAAGGACTCTGGTATGTGATTCCGAGCCTCCTCATCACCGCAACAGGTGTTTTAGGTTACGCAGATCTATTTGGTATACTGAGAATCTTTGATTTCTTTCCCTTTAACGCCATCTTAATGATTCGCTTTCTTCAATTTGGCTGGTGGGTCGGATTCTGTTTAATCCTTGGATATATGATAAGTAATGCAGTGCGGTTAAATTGGTATGACCTGCTAGTTTGCGTCCTTTTTTCACTGGTCGCTGATTGGGTCCTATATCGGGTATACGCGAAACAGCTTGTAGCAGGACATTTGGATGTTGCAAATGCACAGCATGCTACAGCAGTTGCAATGGTCATAGTCTTTGCATTTGCGGTAGCTGTCTTCGTGTCTCGGAAAACTCACAGTTCTTACGTGATTGTGGGAGTTTTTCTAATGGCAACACTCTTCTATCTGCCGCGCAACTTCTTCTCCCCATACGGGAGCACTGCCATATCGACGATCTCCAACACACGACTCACGAACGGGAGGACCCTTCAGTTCGACAACGGATTTCTTCAACTTCCATGGAAGGATTTTTCCTCCCAAGTATTCGGTCCAATCTCCTCGAGTTCATTCGACTCGATAATTGGGGCATTAGTTCCAGCCTCCGCAACAGCCGATGGTCAAAATGGAGCATATGGCATTGCCCCAAGTATGTACTTTGTGAAGATGGAGCCACACTTCATCCAAGTATTACGCTTTTTAGGAGTAAACGAGATCGCTAGCACTTCTCCCATTCCCATTATCGGAAACAAGAGAGTTCAGTCATGCAACACGTCTCAAAGAAGTACTGGATCATCTCTGAGTCTTGGTGTGTGCTACTCAGGAGTTGGAGTTGTTCATGGGGGGCCTCCGACTAAAGCCTACTTGTACATGATCTCTAAGACAGATCCAATTGTGGCTAGTTTTAAACGTTACATCAAGACAAACAGCACAAAAAGTGCTATTGACATGGCTATAAGTCAGATTAGCAAGTCTAATTTAACTGGACCCATGTTGGAAAATGCCTATATCACCCATATCACGGGTGTAACACACGATCAGCTCATCCAGGCCAAGGACGTATACGGCCTATCTAAGAGCGCAAACACAGAGACTGTAGCTGTAAGGTTATATGCACGAACGCCAGGTTTTGTTACGTTGCGGGACTCGTATCTGCCGGGGTTACAAGTTAATATAGATGGAAAACCGAGTGATGCATATCCTGTCGACGGCGGTCTATGGACAGCAGTCAAAGTTCCTTCTGGACGTTCAACAGTGCATCTTAACTACTTATCAAATACCGTAGCAGTTGAATTTGTCGTCTTTTTTGGAGGCACGTTTTTGCTAGTTATAGCTTGGGCAACTTTAGCTTACCGAGATATATCCCAGCGAATTCGGAGGTTCATGGATGGCTCCACATCTCGCGGGCGATAAAGTTACCAGTCAATAAATGCGGCTCTTTTCAAAGAGCAAGCCTATGTCGAGAGTGACCTTCAGGATCATGCGCTATTCACTTCGGACACGGAAGTATTCCCATTGAGTATTGTAGCGTGTTGTGCAGTAACTCTTTTTCTATCATATCATTGGCACTGTCTTTGTCTTTTGTTTTAGAGGACCAATTCTCCGGTTACGTCAGTTTTTTAGGCTAGGTGTCGTGAATGTCTCAAGAGACGGTGTAACCAGTTAATGAAGATCTCTATCCGAACGACAGTTACTCCCCATTGTGTAAAGACGGGCCTGAATGATCCGCGTAAGAACGGGAAGTTTGTATGGGACATAACAGACGTTGTCTAGCTGCTGCTGATGAAGGTAAGATACTGGGATGGATATTGCACCTCAGGAGAGTCATCTACTTGCAAGGTTGTTGGCGTTCTACCTTCCTCAATTCCACCCGATACCAGAGAATGATCAATGGTGGGGACCCGGTTTTACTGAGTGGAAAAATGTAGTTAAGCAGACCCCTCGTTTTCCTGGTCACTACCAACCTCATCGTCCCGGAGAGCTAGGGTACTACGACCTTCGTATTCCTGAAGTTCGACAGGCACAAGCAGATCTCGCACGATCTTATGGTATCTATGGCTTCTGCTACTATCATTACTGGTTCCACGGTAAGAGGCTATTAGAGCGTCCATTTAATGAAGTCCTCGCATCTCAAGAACCTAACTTCCCATTTGCCCTCTGTTGGGCAAATGAGGAGTGGACACGGAATTGGGACGCAAGTAGTGGTGAAGTACTCATGCGTCAGCACTACAGCCCTGAAGATGACTTAGCGCATATTCATTGGTTACTATCAGCCTTTTCTGATGATCGTTATATTAAAGTTGATGGCCGTCCACTGTTTTTAATCTACCGTGCTGGCCGGATTCCAGATCCAATAAGGACGACGGATCTGTGGCGTAAAGAGGCTCAGTTATTTGGGTTTCCAGATCTTTTTCTATGTAAAGTAGAGAGCCATGGCGACTATTCAAACCCGAACGCTTCTGGATTTGATGCTAGTGTTGGATTTAATCCACGAGCGGTTCCTCGTATCTTAGATACTCACCCTGGCTACCAACACAACTATGTAATGGACTACGCAAGTGCTGTAAATGCAGAAATCAAAGCCGAGACGTCAGACTATCTTCGATTTCCAACCGTCATCCCGCAGTGGGATAACTCCCCTCGTAGACAAACTGGAGCTCATATCTTCAGCGGCGTTACTCCGGATCTTTATGGTAAGTGGCTACAAAGTGAGATTATGAAAGTAAGTAGTCTCCCAGAGGAGCAGCGACTTGTGTTTCTGATGGCTTGGAATGAGTGGGCGGAGGGGAATCATCTTGAACCTGACGAACTCTACGGTCGTGCCTATCTTGAGGCAACACTTCGTGCCAACCTTAGAGCGAACCCCATTGAGCTAAGCGAACCAGCAGTTCAGCAGTGTTCGAACTTTAATTACCTATATGAATTTGATCACCAAAGTGCTGGAGGGCGGGCTGTTGAGCTACTGAGCACTTTAGCTCAACCAAAGGACCTAGTTGTTGATTTGGGTGCAGGTGGGGCTATAGTTTACGAGCCTTTGGCTGAAAGGGGATTTTCTTACCATGCTTTAGAGATTCATCCTGAGGCAATAGAGCTTCTAGAACAACGTAGGATCAGTAATACAGTTTGTGATCTTCGTGAAAGCGAGAGTGTTATCGCAATCCTTGATGATCTTGAGCCCGTTAGTGCAATCCTTGCTCTAGACGTACTTGAGCATCTAGTTGATCCCCAAGCCTTGCTTTATCCTTTAGCTGCTTGGGCACGTGCAAATGGATCACCGTATCTTGTAATATCTGTTCCTAATGTTGCCCATTTTGATATCGGCTTACGGCTTCTCTTTGGTCAGTGGAACCCCACTCCCACTGGGTTACTTGACGAGACCCACCTTCGGTTTTTTACTGAAGAAACGCTTGAATCTCTACTAAAGAGTACAGGTTGGAGTCCAGTCATGAAGGAGAGAGTTGAAGTCTTACACTCTGATCAACACCGACCAGAATTTGAACAAAGTATTCCAACTAACTCGATAACTATGATGCGGCAGCTATCTGCAGCTGTAAACCCTAATTGCTTTACGCAGCAATTTGTGTGGGTGCTTACTCCCATAAAGAACTTCTCCGAACCATTGAAGGCTTTCAATGTGATGCTTGGAGGATCTGAGACTCTAGATAAACCGCTTTCCGTCGATCAAAAAGAAGCTCTAGATAGATCTCTTGAGACACTGACAGAGACTACTTCTATCGAAATTGATCGGTTACTAGCTAATCGAGATGAGGTACAACTTCAGTACCAAGTGAACTTAATGGTTGCAAAGTTTGGACTTTCGAGCGACCTATCACAAGAAGTACGTTCAGCGTTAGAGCGACTTTTGACTGTAATGCGTCGGCGCAACGACTTGCAATTGATGTTTGGGAGTAGCCAAGCAAGAGGGGATATCGATGCACTTGGGCTTCTTGAGTGGGCAATTTCTACTGGAACTAACTCCGACGTTGACGCCTCTACCATCTCTCCATACTTGGAAATATATAAAATGATCTCTACTAACCTTATAGTAGAGCAGCTTCGATGCTTTATTGGTGTACGACGATGTGATCAAGTTATCGATAACA
>JAJYHJ010000121.1 GCA_021784785.1 Actinomycetes bacterium
GATTCATCACCGTCACCTTCTCTCGAACGTATGTACTATTCCAGTTTAGCTCCGAATCCGCTCTTTGGGCCGTCGAACTGACGAGACTTTATAAGTATGTTTCGATTTCACTGTGCGACATTCGCAAGTCTTATATTCGTCCAAATAACTTCCGCGGCGGTCCATCAATCTTCACAACTCACTGCTACGAGAGGTGTGGTAGCTGTTTGAGATCTCCCCACGCCCATTAGTTAAACACTCAGGTTCATCCGTTCCCTTTCCCATCATGGCGTCAATTCAAGAGGCGCCCTACATCTATGATGAGTAGCAATAAGTTCTCTGGACATAGATTCCCTCTGATGAGGAAGTAAGCTGTAGCTCTAGCATTTCCCCTGTGGAGAGATATGTGTTACTACCCTTAGAAGAGTAGCCGCAACGAGGATCATCCGATTGACGTAGGAGGTTGTGATTTCAGATAGCGATCACGGTTCCTAAGAGGAAGTTATTCACAAGGCTACGTCTCACGGGTCTCTTGTCGTTTGAGCCAAGATCGCTTTCGGTGTTTTAGAAGCCTTCGCAACAAAGGGACCGTTGTACCGTCTGACATCATAGGCTTTCTGGTCTCAAAGTGGAAGAGGAAAAGTGTCAATATTCGACACATAGATCAGAGAATCAGCCCATAGGTACCATAAATGGCTCGAAACCTGGAACGCGTTCGTCTAGAAGTCCCAATTTCGAAGCACCACGCATTTTCGAAGCTATGATAATCTTCCCAAGGTGGCTAACTCCTCAGCGATCTGGACAGCATTTAATGCGGCACCTTTTCTAAGGTTATCTCCAACAACAAATAAGGCCAGTGATCTCGGAGCCGACGGATCTATCCGCACTCTCCCCACGAAAACTTCGTCTCGCCCAGCGCATTGAAGTGGAGTCGGCACAGGATCGTACCGCACTCCAGGAGTCACTCCAAGTGCCTCAATCGCCTCATCGTGGTCAGGCGTTTCGTCAAATTCAGCAACGATTGAGATACTGTGACCAGTGAAAACTGGAACCCGAACACAGGTCACAAAAACGCCGAGATCATCAAGGTCTAAAATCTTGCGAGACTCCTGAACAAATTTAATCTCCTCAGTCGTGTCATGATCAACAAAGGATCCAGCATGTGGAATTACGTTACCACTTATAGTGCCTGGAAATACATGATGAGGTGGAAATTCAACCGCTTGTCCACTAAAAGTAAGAGCTGACAGTTCATCACTTCTTGTAGAAAGTTGGCGTTGAAGTTCATCTACACCGAGTCTCCCAGCCCCTGAAACCGCTTGATAGGTCGATGCGATTATCCTTTTCAGACCGTAGAGATCGTGAAGCGTCTTTAACGGAACTGTTGCGACCATGGTAGTACAGTTGGGGTTGGCGATGATTTTGGAAGTAGTCTCGGCCAACAAGTAGCCATTGACCTCTGGAACTACCAATGGCACACCTGAGTCCATCCGCCATGCAGGAGAGTTGTCGATTACGTAACTTCCGCTTTCCGCGACCCTTGGCGCTAGGACCTTAGAGGCCGAGCCTCCCGCAGAAAATATCGACACGTCTAACCCAGAAAAGTCTGCGTAATGGGCGTCTTCAACCAGTACATCTTCTCCATTGAACTCAATCTTGGTGCCGGCAGATCTTGAAGATGCAAAAAATCTAATCTGAGATATCGGGAACGCCCTCTCCACGAGTATCGAGCGTATAACCCCGCCAACTTGACCTGTCGCTCCAAAAACTCCCACACTGTACATAATTAGTACTCTCCTATAGTCCAAATGCGCTATGAAGCGCAAGTACAGCACTCTCGAGCTGCGACTCCCGTACCACGCAAGATATACGAATAGCAGAGGTCGAGATCATTTCAATGTTTATACCCTCGCTCGCGAGAGTTTCAAATACCTTGGCGGTAACCCCGGGGTGTGACTTCATGCCTGCCCCAACCAAAGAGACTCTTCCAATCTCCTGATCTCCGTAGACTGCTTCGGCGCCTATGTCTCGTGCTACCTTCTCTGTCACCTCTAAAGCACTTTCCACGTCTTGACGAGGTGCGGTAAAGGAGATATCGGTGAAACCATCTATCGAGGTATTTTGAACGATCATATCTACGTTTATTCCTCGATCAGCGATCGAACGAAATATCTGAGCTGCCACTCCAGGTTTGTCCGGAACCCTAGTAATGGTGATCTTTACCTCTTGAGTCTCATGACTAATCGCAGAGACTACGGCTTGTTCCATCGTAGGATCCTCCTCCTTCACCCAGGTGCCCGGTTCCCAAGTAAAACTAGAACGAACGTGTAGTGGCACATTAAAGTTGCGTGCAAACTCTACAGATCTCAGGGCCAGAACTCTTCCACCTGACGACGCCAGCTCAAGCATCTCCTCAAAGGATATGGCGCTTAATCTCCGAGCAGTTGACACTACCCTCGGATCAGCAGTAAAGACTCCCGAGACATCAGTATATATCTCGCACACAGAAGCCCCGAGAGCTGCCGCTAATGCTACCGCAGTAGTGTCTGATCCACCTCTGCCTAGCGTTGTCACGTCCTTGGAGGTAGAGACGCCTTGAAACCCAGCAACAACTGGAACTTTGCCTTCTTCGATAGCTCTCCAAAGGCGGTCGGCTCTAATATCCACGATCTTTGCCTTCATGTGGGACGTATCGGTTATGATTCCCGCTTGAGAACCCGTAAAAGAGATCGCATGAATTCCGAGATCCGCAAGTGCCATACAAAGCAGAGACATTGAAATTCTCTCGCCAGCAGAGAGCAGCATATCCATCTCTCTAGGAGTCTGAGTCTTTGAAACTTGATCCGCGAGATGAATCAAGTCGTCAGTCATTTTCCCCATCGCAGAGACCACTACGACTACTTGCTTGCCAGATTTGACAGTTCGGGCTACATGATCCGCAACTGCAGCAATGCGCTCTGAGTCTCCTACCGATGTACCACCATATTTTTGCACCAACAAGGTCACGCAAACAAGCTAATAGCTCCCGAACCCAAACTCTGATGAGACAGATCAGATGATTCTCGGCTAACTGAAGAAAAGAGCGACTAGTTTTTCTTGAGTGCCAAGTGCTAAACGACAACGAATAAGAGAAAATCAGCAACGAGTAAGAGCTCAACAGCAGGCTGTGAAGAAAAAGCAGACATTAAAGAAGCGTTCCCTTCAGGTCGGAGCTCTCCTAATATTGGCAGTAATTGTCATCTTTTTCCAGGTTAGAGGTTCATCATCGAAAACCACGGGGACATCTGCCAACGTAGTTACTCAGGATGAGAGTGGAACGGTTTGCCCTCAGACGAATGGAAGTTCGCCAAGAATTACGCATTTCAAAAAAGCACCTGTAATGTGTATCAACACTGCTTCCAACTACAGTGCAAGCGTAAAAACAACGGCTGGCACCTTTGTAATATCTCTAGACGCAAAGCAATACCCAGTCACAACCAACAACTTTGTATTTCTGTCTAGGTACCACTTCTATAACGGGCTTGACTTTTTCAGAGTCATTCCTGGATTCGTTATCCAAGGTGGCGACCCCCTTAATAATGGAACAGGGGGTCCCGGATATAGCTTCGGCGGCGAATACCCTAAAGCTGGTCAGTACAAGCTAGGAACAATCGCTATGGCCAATACAGGTCAACCCAACAGCAACGGGAGCCAATTCTTCATCGTATCTGGAGCGCAAGGGGAACAGCTACCACCTAGTTACTCAATCTTTGGGCAAGTAACAAAAGGGTTAAACGTCGTTGAAAAGATCTCAAGCGCCGGTACCGCCCAAGGGACTCCGACCAAAACGTACAAGATGATAAGTGTTACTATATCTCAAAACTAAACAGGAGAGAAACTATGTTTGGCTCAAAGAAAAGCTACGATCCACCTGCCTGGGACGGATCTTCATCAAAGGTTACTAGCTTTGGCTCACCACCCTCATTTATTATTTCAGAGGGATCCAAGTATCAGGCTCATATAAAGACGAACTTGGGCGACATGACCATCGATCTGTATGCAGACAAAGCTCCGATCACCGTCAATAACTTTGTTTTTTTAGCTCTTTACCACTACTATGATGGACTTAGTTTTCATAGAATTATTCCCGGTTTCGTCGTACAAGGCGGTGACCCCTCTGGTAATGGCACTGGGGGTCCCGGCTATCGCTTCCGTGACGAATTACCCCAAGAGGGCGAGTACGAAATCGGCACCTTAGCAATGGCCAATGCAGGACCAAACACAAATGGAAGTCAGTTCTTCATCGTTTCAGGACCTTCAGGTGTTGAACTACCACCCCTCTACGCTATATTCGGTAAGGTTGCCGAAGGCCTAGACGTCGTAAAGACACTAGATTCCAAAGGATCCTCAAGTGGCAAACCGAAGGAACTTTGTGTGATGGAGACGGTGACGATAACTACGGCTGAATAAGCTCTGACACTTCCTAGTCCTTCCTAGAACCCTCAAGCCTAAAGTATCTAGATAGTTTGATCCTCTAGAGACATCTATTTATAACTCGTACAAAGTCATCTTCCAGATGAACAGAGTCATTGGCGAATTAGGACGTAAACAGAGACGACTTCGATGTATCCACCTTAACATTTAAAGCTATTTGCTCAATCGTGCACGGCTCACCGTTTAAAAAAGCACTTGCACCACGTTTTCCGCGCTCAAAGAGCGTACCATCATGTAGCCGAATCACGCAACAGCCTTCAGAAACACCCAAAATCCCGACATTTTTTGTAGCTAACCTTAGCGTTCGATCCTTTCTTTCGTTAGGATAGCTCTCGAAGTGAGGTACGAAGGCTAGCGGCGAAATAAGACCTAACCCCACGGTAAAAGCGCCACCTCTTGGATCCGCCATTGGGTCTGTAAGTACCATTCCACCCGCAGAAGAGCCGGCTAAAACCGCTCCTCGTCTATACGCGTACAACATGGCACCATACACTAACGAGTCTTTCAAGACTGAACGCAGATGCAGTGGTGAACCTCCAGAAAGGTATATAAACTGCGCTTCAGCGACTTCGTCAGCGTAGCGCTTGTTCATAGCATCTTGTCTATTCAAGACCATGACACCTTTTGCAACCGCCCCTAACTTGGAGAAGTGCGACTGAGCGTTCATGACAGCCCTGTCTGGCATCTCATAGGCAGCCGCAGTCGGAAGCACAACTACCTCATGGGAGTCTGCGAGCTCTAAAAGCTCCTTGTCGAACGGTTCACAATCACTTTGCCACTCACCGCCCCCAACGAGACTCAAGACTCCTTTAGGGCTAAGATCAGTCATCAATCTCTCCAATCCAAGAACGTTACTCCGTTATATTACTAACCTAGGAAGAGTTCCGAACCAAACTCACCTTTTCCACAGCTCCCAAACAATGCGAAAACTTAGACAACTTCACGTAGCAAGGACATGACCTATATGCACCTAGCGAAGTGAATTTAACTGTAAGAACCGCTAACTTAGTTTTCATGCAAATTGAAAAGGTGGGCATAATCGGCTCCGGAATTATGGGCTCAGGAATAGCCGAAGTTGCGCTTTTAGCTGGATATCAAGTCACCCTACGTTCACGAGAAACCGCCAATACCTACACTATGGTGGAACAGGTAAAACGTTCGCTCTCGAAGATGGTAAAGAGAGAGACTCTAACAGGGAGCGAAGCAGATGAAGCCGTCTCGAGACTTGAACTTACCACCGATATACGCGATTTAAGGGACTCCGACATCGTCATCGAGTCTGTCATCGAGGATCTTGAGATAAAGCGAGAACTCTTTCAGCGTCTTGACGTACTTTGTAAAGCAGATGCCATTTTAGCGACAAATACCTCTACGCTACCGGTAGTCGCGATGGCTACAGCAACCAAGAGACCCGACCTTGTCTGTGGCATACACTTTTTTAATCCCGCAACGGTTATGAAACTAGTGGAGATAGTTACGCCTATTACGGTCTCAGAGACCACTATAGATACGGCTATATCATTTGTCATCTCACTTGGGAAGGAACCTATAAGAGTAAAAGACGAGGCCGGCTTCGTTGTGAACGCCCTTCTTTTCCCTTACCTAAACAGTGCGATCTGTATGCTTGAACGACAAGTAGCCTCAATGGAGGATATCGATAGATCTATGCAACTAGGATGCGGCTTCCCAATGGGCCCGTTTCAACTTTTGGACCTAGTTGGTTTAGACACATCCTTACGCATCCTCGAAGCTCTACACTTTGAGTCAAGGTCACTTGCTAGCGTTCCTGCGCCCACTCTTCGAAGGTTAGTAGCAGCAGGGCGATTGGGTAGAAAATCAAAACGTGGCTTCTATGACTACTAGTAGCAAGTCAGCAATCCAAAGGAGCAGATAGGTGGATTCAATGGACCACACTTCCCCCAAAGAGCACTCTCGCGAAGAGCCGTGGGTCATGAGGACTTACTCTGGGCACTCTAGCGCCAAAGCCTCCAACGAACTCTACAAGACCAACATAGCTAAAGGTCAAACCGGCCTGTCGATAGCGTTTGACCTACCAACTCAACTAGGCTACAACCCTGACGACCCTCAATCCAAAGGAGAGGTAGGAAAGGTCGGCGTACCGGTTGTACATCTAGGACACATGGAGGAGCTGCTAGAAGGAATTCCTCTTGAAAACATGAACACTTCAATGACGATCAACGCCACGGCTCCATGGTTGCTCGGTCTTTACCTTGCAATGGCTAAAAGACAGAAGGTGCCCTATGTATCACTCAGTGGAACTACTCAAAACGACATCGTAAAGGAGTATCTATCCCGAGGAACCTTCATATTCCCTCCGCAACACTCTCGGCGCCTTACTGTTGATACAATCGCATACACAGTTAAAAATGTCCCTAAGTGGAATCCCATCAACGTCTGTTCCTACCACCTTCAAGAGGCGGGAGCAACCCCGGCACAAGAGATCGCATACTCACTTGCATCGGCAATTTCAATTTTGGACGCCGTGAAAGCCAGCGACCAAGTCACCCCTGGTGACTTCCCAAAAGTAGTCGGAAGGATCTCATTTTTCTGTAACTCCGGAGTTCGCTTCATCGAAGAAACGGCCAAAATGAAGTCGTTCACTCGGCTATGGGACAAACTGACGGAGCAGCGTTACGGCATCTCTGACCCTAGATTTCGAAGATTTAGATATGGCGTACAAGTCAACTCTTTGGGACTCACCGAAAGCCAACCTGAAAATAACATCCCCCGAATCGTCTTGGAGTCGCTCGGGGTCACGCTTGCTAAGAACGCGAGAGCTAGAGCGCTCCAACTTCCTGCTTGGAACGAAGCGATGGGCCTTCCTCGCCCTTGGGACCAGCAATGGTCCTTGCGAATTCAACAGATCCTTGCCTTTGAAACAGATCTACTTGAGTACGACGATGTCTTCGACGGATCCCACGTGATGGAATCCCTTGTTCATGAGATTTCATCAAAAGCGCAGCTCGAACTCGATGAGATCATCGAATCCGGAGGAGTGTTTGAGATGATCGATGAACTAAAGTCACGATTGGTGAAGAGTCAGTCAGAACGAATCTCCAAGATTGAAAGTGGCGAGATCACCGTAGTCGGCGTGAATCGCTTTGCGGAATCGGAGATCTCTCCACTTCATGGTAATGAGGGAACGCACTTCCTCCGTTCCGACGAAGAGGCAGAGACGGCCCTTGTCGAGGATCTCCGGAGTTGGAGAACCAAACGCTCAAAGTTAGCGTATGAAGAAGCAAGGATTGCTCTAGTACGTGCCGCCCGTGAATCCGCAAATATCATGGAACCAACCATCTCCTTCGCACTTGCTGGGGGTACCACTGGGGAATGGGCCGATACATTGAGAGACATATTTGGTGAATTTCGGGCACCTACTGGCCTAATAGGGGGTTCCGGACTAAGAAGAGCATCACTGTCTCATCTTGCGACAACGGTTCGGTCTCTACCCGGCGGGCCACCTCGCTTGCTAGTAGCTAAGCCTGGGTTAGATGGGCACTCCAACGGCGCTGAACAGATCTCCGTTGCAGCTAGAGACGCTGGATTTGAAGTTATCTATGAGGGCATTCGGTTAACTCCAAAACAGATCTCCGTAGCCGCTCGTGACGAAGACGTAGATATAGTGGGGGTCTCTATTTTGTCGGGATCTCACTTGCAACTCTTAACCGATCTCGTCAAGGAGATGAGAGACCTCGAAGTCACGGTTCCCGTAGTAGTCGGTGGAATAATTCCTGAAAAGGACCGCGAGGCCCTCTTTAAACTTGGAATTAAAGCGATATACACTCCAAAAGACTACAAGATCGAGGTTATCTTAAAAGAGATGCTGGAACTTGTGGTAGAAAAGCGAGCAAGTGAGTCTTGAGAGCTTCTATCAAGATAGTTATATATAGAGAGTATGTGTTTAGTTCGTGAAAAATAATACCGACAAAACGACCATGAAAACGAGGCTAGTGGTCCTATCACTGATCTTCATATCTGCAACTACGGCTGCACTAGGGTACTTTGAGCACCTTGAGTACTTGCCGTATATCGCTGCAGGCTTATCGATCGTGACTACATTTATAGCGATCTCAACGAGACCAAAACCGATTGAAGAAGATCAATTTCCACTGATCAATCCTTCCGAGCCTCACGAGGACATGACGATAACATCGGAGACCAATCCCAACCCCAAGAGCAGCGCTAACGAGAGTCCTATCTCCAACGATCATGTCAACTGGCAAGGGATCTCCGATCCAGTGACAGGTATGTTAAACGACCTCTTCTTTGCAGGTCTAGTAGGGACCAAAGTAGCCACAGCTCGAAGAAGACTATGGCCCGTTTCTATCGCCCTTTTGCACGTCAACTTCGGATCCGCAGTTGCCGATAAGAGTGACGAAAATAAGGCCGCAACCGAGTTCGCCGAGACCATAATGTCTACCATTAGAGACGCCGACGTGGCCTGTCGGCTCTCGAGAAAAACCTTCGCCTTGATTTTGGATGACACAGACGAAGACGGTGCCGCCTGGGCATCAGAGCGAATACAGCTAGCACAAGCACGCAAAGGCGATGCTCGCGTCTCCAAAGTCTCCGCTGGCGTTGCCAGCTATCCCAGTCACGGCATCGAACCCACGGAAATCATTGCAAAAGCTCGCGAAGCACTGGAAAAGGCTGTAAACAACGCGGATCTCCCCGGCCTTGGCCTTGTGATCGTAGCACCACAAAGGCCTCTCTAAAACGTTCCCAGACAACTTTTAATTGATTCGGGTCAGTCAATGCACGAAGGCTGTCGACCAGCTTTCTATCCGTCTAATACCTATGCGACCTTGCAGTTGACATCGGAGCTGCCCACCACCTCGAAGAAAATCTCCAGATCACTGGGTCTTGCGTGCGAATCTTACTTGAAGTAGTGCCCCTGTTCGTTGCCTCCAGGAAAGCTAAAGTTACAACAGCCATCTCCTCCTCGGGTGAAAGTTCTACTCTTATATAGTCCATCGAGCTACTCTCGTCAAAGGGGCACATTGCCATGCTTCCGCTTTGGAAGGTCTCCTCGTTTTGAACGTAACACCCGTAACGAACGAATCAAAATCTTGCGAGTCTCAGCCGGGTCTATAACATCGTCCACGAATCCGCGCTCGGCAGCTATATATGGATTAGCGTAGCGATCTGCATACTGATCTACAAGTTCTTTACGCCGACCTTCTGGATCTTTAGCCCCCGCAAGTTCTCTTCTATGAACGACCTCCACAGCGCCTTGGGGTCCCATAACGGCCAACTCTGCAGAGGGCCACGCATAGGCGAAGTCAGCCCCCACGGACTTTGAGTTCATGACCACATAAGCGCCGCCGTACGCCTTTCTTATAATGACCTGCACCCTCGGGACTGTAGCTTCACAAAATGCATAAAGGAGCTTCGCTCCATGTCGAATTATGCCTCCATACTCCTGATCGACGCCAGGCATAAACCCTGGCACATCAACAAATGTTACGATCGGGATATTAAATGCATCGCAAGTTCGCACGAATCGGGCAGCCTTTTCAGACGAATCGATATCCAAAACTCCAGCAAGCACAGACGGCTGGTTGCCAACTACACCAGCGACGCGTCCATCAAGCCTCGCAAATCCACAGGTCATGTTCATCGCCCAGTATGGATAATACTCAAAGTACTCACCGTCGTCCACTATCGACGTTATGATAGTTTTCATATCGTAAGGTTGATTCGAGGATGGCGGAATGACGTCCCTAAGCTCTGGCGTAAGCCTCTCTGGATCGTCGTTGGGCTCAAAGTACGGTGGTTCCTCCAAATTGTTCGAAGGCAAGAAGTCAAGTAGATAGCGCACTTCATCTAGACACTGCTTCTCGTCATCCAACACGAACGTTGCAACACCGGACTTGGTTCCGTGACTCATAGCGCCGCCGAGTTCCTCAAGTGTGACCTCTTCACCTGTAACGGTCTTTACTACATCTGGACCAGTAATAAACATATGAGACGTCTCTTTTACCATAAAGATAAAGTCGGTCATAGCTGGCGAGTAAACCGCTCCTCCTGCACATGGTCCCATAATTACAGATATTTGCGGAATCACTCCCGAACTTGAGACGTTTCTACGGAAGATTCCGCCATAGGAGTGAAGTGACACGACTCCTTCTTGGATTCGCGCCCCGGCTCCGTCGTTCAAGCCGACCATCGGTACACCAACGGAGGCAGCTAGGTCCATAACCTTATGTATCTTTTCCGCGAACACCTCACCTAGGGCACCGCCAAAGACAGTAAAGTCCTGCGAAAACACGCATACTCTGCGGCCATTGATAGTACCAAAACCCGTTATCACACCATCTGTATAAGGCCTGTTATCCTCAAGACCCATTCCATGGGCGCGATGCCGTGCAAGCATATCAAGCTCTTGGAACGAACCCTCATCCAAAAGATAGTTAAGTCGCTCTCGGGCCGTCAGCTTGCACTTAGCGTGTTGTCGTTCGACTGCCGCTGGCGTCCCAGCGTTTAAGGCCTCTTGCCTTCTTCGTTCAAGTTCAACTAACCGTTCCGACATAAGATGTTCTGACATAGTTTCAAAGGCTACCAACCCTTTGAAGTCTTTGATTTCACATAATTGGAGACCATAACAAAAATCCTTGGATATCCAATTCTCTATATGTATTTTTCCTAATTTTGTCACTTTATGTGAATATTTTTCCCACTCCTTGTGTTGTTCTAAGTATCATGAAAGACATTCGGTATCATTATGAGGTAATGATAAAGCTCGCTGGAACCGACTTCCTTCCTAGCATAGAAGAAACTCTCAGATATCTAGGAAACGATCCATCAATGGATGATCTCCTATACGTAGGAGGAACCATAACACCGATATCTCTACTCGCCGGATATCAAAAAGGTGTTTTCCCCATGAAGATTGCCGACGCAGAAGAGGAGTTTGTCGGATGGTTTTCGCCTCGGACTCGCGCAGTCATCCAACTACACCCAGAAAACAAAGACGTCGAACTCAAAATATCCAAGTCTCTAAAAAAGGCCATTAGGGATTTCGAATTCAAGATTGACACCCGTTTTCGAGAGGTAGTAGAGTTGTGTGCCCACCTCAGAGCAGAGGGCAACTGGATCGACGAAGATTACGTAAAGGTATACGAAATGCTCTTTGCGGCCGGATACGCTCATAGTTACGAGGTCTATGACCGATCCCATCCTGACAAGCTCGTAGGTGGTCTATTTGGCGTCGGCGTCGGCAGGCTCTTCTCAGGTGAGTCCATGTTCCACCTCGTTTCAAATGCCTCAAAAGCTGCTTTCGTTCATTTAATCCAAGATCTAAGGTTCAAACAGTACGAACTCTTAGACGGACAGTGGCCAACTCATCATCTGAAGTCCTTAGGTATGCTAGAGATCGATCGACTTACATACTTGGAAATGCTCAAATCGCTATTTCACTGAGAAAGTTGGGCCAATAAAGAGTTCACAAAGTTGCATTTAGATGATAGAAAAGGAGTTGAGAGATCCAACCTCTATACGGCGACCAGTCATAGCTCATAGCACGTATCGTCTCTTCTGCCAAATCCCCTGATAATCCATATAGGCTTGCAACGGCCTTTTTAAGGCCAAGGTCACCCGATGGAAACACGTCGTTAAACCCTAATCCCCTAAGCAGCACATACTCAGCCGTCCAACGCCCAACCCCATAATATTTTATCAAAGACGCCATTACAGTGTCATAGTCAAGGGTTCTGTAGGCAAAGAAATCAATCCCCTTGTCGACTATTACACGCGATATCTCTATTAGCGCCCTCGCCTTAGTGCCACTGAATTTACACGCTCTTAGCTTTTCTAAAGAAAGTGACGCAACCTCTTTCGGACTAGGTGATACGAGATAGGAAATTCCGTCAGACTCTAAGCGCTTGGCTCCTGACACGTCGTGGAGGCGAAGCAGCAAAGTTTTGGCAAATCCGACATTCACTTGTTGAGCCGCGATTGCCCATAACAGAGCCTCGAAAGGATCAAAGTACAAAAAGGGCCTTATTAATCCGTACCGATCGTGTAACGATCCCAGAGTCTTGTCTCGATCAAACAGGTCGAGTAGACCAGGCGGTGCAGGGAAAACGTAAAAACACTCCTTGACTCGTTCTCGAACTCGAGCGAGATCCCCTTCAGAGACAGATTCTCCACAAAGTTCAACTCTAACTCCAGCCTGATTTGGTGCTTCGTAGACGCTCAGTAACGCTGGAGTATCGGAGTCTTTGGGGTAGAACGCCTTGCGGTAGAGATCTAACGATACGTTCTCAAAAACTATCCCAGGAGCCTTGCTAAGGTAGTAAAGCGCTGAAGCAAGGTCGAAGTCACAAGGCGCCTCAATATCACAGCTCAAGATCACCTTCGTACTCTCCGATCTCGCTACATCCGGTTTGATACTCGCTAAAAGCTAGAGTTGGACTCAAAATAAACTCCATGCACCTTCGTCAGGTTAACGTCTCAACGATTAGGGCATCCCCTTGGCCGCCCCCACCGCAAAGGGCCGCCGCGCCTATTCTACCTCCGCGCCTATTCAGCTCCATAAGCAAGGTTAATGCTAACCTTGCACCTGACGCTCCAATTGGATGGCCAAGGGCTATCGCTCCGCCGTTTACGTTAACGACCTCATCTGAGATCGAAAGAGCGTCCATAGAGGCTACCGCAACAGCGGCAAAAGCCTCGTTGATCTCAAAGAGATCTATATCTCCCACTTCCTTTGAGATCTTTTGTACCGCCCTCAAGATTGCGTTAGACGGTTGATGCAAAAGCGAAGTGTCCGGTCCCGCAACCTGGCCATAAGAGAGAATCTGCCCTAGGGGTTGGAGTCCAAGTTCATCCAATACTCTCTCAGAAACTATAATCAGAGCCGATGCACCGTCAGAGATCTGTGAAGCATTTCCCGCTGTTACCGTACCTTCCGCCGAAAATACAGGCCGCAACTTAGCCAAGGTCTCAACCGTAGTTCCTGGTCTCACGCCTTCATCTGTATCTACAATGGTAGGGTCACCTTTTCGATTAGGTACAGAGATCGCCACTATCTCTTCAGCAAATCTTCCCGACTTAATCGCCGCAGCTGCACGCTCATGAGAGTTTGCCGAAAATGCGTCCTGTCTCTCTCTGGTCACTGATGGAGTATCTCGTTTGACGTAGCGATCTGTAGAAAGTCCCATGGCTTCGTGTTCAAAGGAACATGTTAATCCGTCGTGCATCATCGAGTCAACGAGAGTAGCATCACCCAAACGATAGCCTTGACGCGCTTTGGGCAAAACATGAGGCGCTCCAGACATTGACTCCATTCCCCCGGCCACAACTATGTCGGCTTCGCCAGCCTTTATCATGAGATCTGCTAGGTAGATCGCATTCAGACCTGATAGGCAAACCTTATTAATCGTGGTCGCTGGCACAGTCATAGGAATAGACGCCAACGTCGCCGCTTGACGCGCCGTGATCTGACCCTGGCCGGCTTGAAGAACTTGTCCCATAAACACGTAGTCCACCTGTTCTGCAGCCACACCGGCACGTCTTAGCGCGTCAGATATGGCAATACCTCCCAGTTCCACAGCACTGAATCCAGAAAGTGAGGAGGACAACTTACCGATAGGTGTTCTGGCACCTGAAAGAATATAAGATCGGGACATACAATCTCCTTAGAAACACACTTGAGCCCTATCTTAGTACTAATTTGGTTTTATGGATAAGGTGCCAACTTATGCTTTGACATCCGACATTTAGTGCACAAACTAAAGTCGCGATTTCGTATATCCTTTTCAAGTATGAACTCCTTCAGGCAAGCAATAGAGACGGGTGCTTCTCCCGATGAACTTAGATCGATCCCTATTCCTGAGGTTTACCGTGCTGCGTTCGTAAACAAGGACGAGGTAACAGTTTTCGAAGGGCTACCTACGAGTGAAAAGGATCCGAGAAACTCTCTCCACGTGGAAGAGGTACCTGTTCCAGAGATGGCACCTGATGAGGTACTTGTGGCGGTCATGGCCTCTTCGATAAACTACAATACCGTGTGGACTTCTATCTTCGAGCCCGTACCCACCTTCGCATTCCTCGAAAGACTTGGACGAAGTAGCTCATCTTGGAACAGGCGCCACGATCTCCCATACCACGTGCTTGGTTCCGACGGATCAGGGGTAATCATTCGGGTTGGGTCTGCCGTTAGAAACTGGAAGATCGGGGACAAAGTTGTAATACACTGCAACTACGTCGACGATCAAGACCCCACTGGACACGACGACTCCATGTTATCGTATGACCAAAAAATTTGGGGCTTTGAGTCGAACTTTGGAGGCCTTGCCGATCTTACGTTGGTTAAAGCCAATCAGCTCATGCCGAAACCTACACATCTCTCGTGGGAGGAATCCGCATGTAACGCACTTTGCAACTCGACCTCCTACCGGATGTTGGTATCCAAGAATGGAGCAGCAATAAAACAAGGGCAGCGAGTTCTCATCTGGGGTGCAACAGGTGGCATCGGTGGTTACGCCGTTCAATACGTACTCAATGGTGGAGCAGTACCGGTTGGAGTAGTTTCCTCCGAGGCAAAGGTAGAACTTCTGCACGAACTCGGATGCGAAGCTGTGATCAATCGAAATGAAAAAAACTACAGATTCTGGAAGGACGAACACAACCAGGACGAATCAGAGTGGCGACGCTTTGGAAAAGACGTTCGGGCTCTGGTAGGGGAAGATCCCGACATAGTCTTCGAACACCCTGGTAGACAGACCTTTGGTGCCTCCGTATTTGTAGCCAAACGCGGCGGTGTTATCATGACCTGTGCAGCCACCACCGGATATATGATCGAGTACGACAATCGGCATCTATGGATGAAGCTGAAGACTATCAAATCCTCACACTTCGCAAACTACAGAGAAGCATGGGACGCTAACAAGCTCGTCTGCGAGGGAAAGATTCAACCTATTTTGTCCGCAACGTACATGCTCGAAAATGTCGGCGAGGCTACAAATCTAGTTCACAAGAATAGACACGAGGGTAAAGTCGGAATCTTGTGTCTAGCATCTGGACCCAATATGGGGATCGACAACCCTGAGTTTAGGGAGAAAGTTGGCGAAGACAAGATAACACTGTTCTCACGCCACGGAGCAAAGGCTGACTCCACGTCTAAGTAGACATAACCAGAGGGTAAGGAAGTACACGCATGAAACCACAAGAGATAGATCATATAGCGATAGCAGTTAAGGATTTGGAGTCAGCTATTACGTTTTATACCCAGATTCTGGGGGCTGCAATTGAACATCGCGAGTTCGTGGAGTCCGATGGGATAGAAGAGGTGCTCCTAAAGGTATCCGATACCTACATTCAGCTACTTTGTCCAACAACGCCAACGTCACCGGTAGCGAAGTACATAGAAAAGAGAGGCGAAGGTCTACACCACATGGGGTTGCGGGTGGACAACTGTGAAGAGGCGCTGAGAGACGCTATCGATGCCGGCGCAACCAGCATCGATACTCATCCACGTCCTGGCTCACGAGGAACGACCGTCGCGTTTTTACATCCAAAATCCACTTTCGGCGTTCTAATTGAGCTCGTGCAACTCTGAGCAGAACGCCAGCCCCCAACCTGTTTGACGTAGCTGTTTTGCCTGATTGGCCGCTGGATAGTTGACAATTGATAGGGGGTAGCTTTGGCTGTTTGCCATTCAAGTCGAGTCCTTGATCTACCTCTACTCAGTTAGTATCTCAAGATACTAAGAACTGACCGCCATCGGTAGTAACGATTTATACTCCATCTCATCGATACCGACAGATATGCCGAAGTGGTGCTTCCAACTTGTGGGTCTAACAACACATTTTCCGGAACGACACTTTGTAGGTCTAGAAGATGAAGCTGCCACTTGGTCTAAGTACCCAGAGATAGATCAACATTTGACTTATAAACACGTCGGTCCACCAAAGTGCATACACTCATAGTTCCGATATCGATTGAGATGACGGCGTGATAAGTTGGGAGATCAAACGACAATACCCTTTTGGAGGTTGTCCTCTTTGGTCAGTCAAGCATCCGTTGCTCATCCCGTCTACAGATCGCGTAGCGCTTCATACCTTTGGATGATATAAATGCCGCTTATGGAGGACACCACTCTATTGCTCAACGCTTTATCTTGAAGTCATGGATGTACAACCGATACTAGTAACCGAGGGCCTCACAAAACGCTACGGGGATCGCCTTGCGGTCGACAACGTCAATCTCACGATTCCCAAAGGGGTAGCCTTTGGATACCTTGGACCTAATGGTGCGGGAAAAACAACTCTAATCAAAATGTTGCTAGGTCTAACAAAGGTGACCTCCGGAAAGATGCAAATTCGCGGCTATGAACTACCAGAGCACAGACAGGCTTCCCTATCAAGAGTCGGCGCAATCATCGAAGAGCCACGATTTTTGCCACACCTTACGGGAAGAGAAAACCTGGAGGTATTCGCATCTGTACGAGGACCAGACTCCTTTGCAAATATATCTAGTGCACTTGAAAGAGTTGGTTTAAAGGACCGAAGTGACGATAAAGTTTCCAAGTACTCGCTAGGTATGCGCCAGAGACTAGGCATCGCCAGATGCCTCTTATGTGACCCAGAACTGCTTATTCTCGACGAACCTATGAATGGGCTTGACCCAGCTGGAATATTAGAGTTCCGTTATCTGATTCGCTCTTTCGTAGACGAGGGTCGTACCGTCGTGATCTCTTCGCATCTCTTGGACGAGATCGAAAAGACCTGTGACGCCGTGGCGATCGTAGATAGAGGAAAGGTCGTAAGACAAGGAACTATAGCAGAGATGACAGCCAATGAATCAGGTGTCATACGGGCAGCAACAGATAACTCCGCGTTAGCACAAAAGATTTTAGGCACATCCAATCTAGTGGACGACGTATCTATAGATGAGAACAACGAAATACTCATTACCCCCAGAACAGGGGTTAAGACGGCCGAGCTAACTCGCATTTTAGTACTTGCAGATATCGGAGTTGAGTCTATCTATCAAGAAAAAACCACTTTAGAGGATGAGTTTTTATCGATCACACAGTCAGGAGTTGATGTTTAATGACTACACAACTTAAAGAACAGCCAAGCTCGTTTGATGCAGACAGCAACGGTTGGTTGATTAAGGCGATGGTACGGTCTGAGCTGCTAAAACTACGTAAACGTCGCGGCCTGTTCTGGACCACGTTGACGTTAAGTGTCGGCGCAGTAGTGGTTTACTTTGGGGTCATAGAACTGATGCACCTAATATCTCCAGCAACCCATGGACCGGCTGGAGGGGCCACAGACCTAAGCAGAGCAGTGACAATCATGACCTTAATCGGTGGCACTGGGGCAATCCTCGTCGGCGCCACGGCTGGGGCAGGAGATGCGAGCGGGATATTCAGAGACCTAGTCGCAACGGGTCGCTCAAGAGTAGCACTATTTCTCGCTCGAATTCCTGGCGCAATTGCGCTATACCTTCCAATGATTATCGTGGCGTACGCGATTACCTGGCTAGTTACCGTCTCGCTGGCCGGCACTAATCCTCACGCAACCATCGGAACGTTGGTTCAAGACGGTGTGGTAATCGTTATTGCTGCCGTATTTAACTTAATTCTTTCCTTAGCAGTGGCGTCATTGACTCTATCGATGTCAACAACCATCGCCATCTTGATGGCTTGGCAGTTCATCGTTCAGAACCTTCTAATAAACATAACGTACTTTGGTGTCTATCGAGAGGGCTTACCGTTGTCTTCGATTGGCACTATGTTACCAAAGGCTCGAGGTCCGGTATCTAGCGTGTCTGGTGAGAGTATTCTTGTAGCTTCGCTTGTTCTCGCAGTCTGGACTATAGTGGCAATTGCCCTTGGCGCCTATAGAACCAAGACCGTGGACGCGTAACCCCGCATATTATGCCCTAACGGGATAGGATGGATTTTGCTATGGGTGCGATCAGAGACGACGACTACACTTCTCATCTTGATGACTACGCACCAAAAGTTAGCTGGCATCTTCCAGACAAACTCATAGATGTCGGACTGGTGGCGGCTCTCACCGTCATAGATCTATTAGCAACAGTACTCATCTTTTCATTTCTAGATCACCACAGTCACAATATCACCTTGATCTTCGTTGGACTACTAGCAAACGTCCTTCAATCCGCAGCCCTTCTTTGGCGAAGAACACGTCCTAAAGAGGTCTTAGTAACGATCACGGTTCTCACTGTATTTGTCTCGTTCCTCCGCGCTTTCACTAGAGTTTTTACTCTTCCGCTAGCACTTCTTATAGCTGTTTACAGCTTCGCTCTTGTTGCACGACCAAGCCTTATGTGGAAGTGGAGTATTCTACTTTGGACCTCAATCTTCATTCCCGAAATGATTATCTACCATCCGAATCTATCCAGCACACTTCCACTGGTTCTGATGCCCACGTTAGTAGTGGGAGTAGGGACAAGTACCGGCCTTTTCTTCGGTACACGTCGTAAGTATATAGCTCAGCTCCAAGAACGTACAAAGACATTAGAGCGAGAACAAGTCCTCTTAACAGATCGGGCGGTAGCTGCTGAAAGAGTTAGAATCGCTCGGGAGCTCCACGACATAATCTCCCACCATATAGCACTTATCGTTATTCAGTCAGGAGCCGCCTACGCGGTGGTTGGTCAAGATCCCGAAAAGGCTCGGGCCGCCATATCAGCCATGGGTGAGATGGGTCGGTCAGCGCTAGGAGAGATGAGAAGGATGCTTGGAGTGCTACGCACCGCTGATGCCTCTGATACGCCATTAGACCCCGCTCCCGGGATCTTTGAACTAAATGACCTGATCTCTAGAAGCCAAGATGCTGGTGTCGCAATCAAAGCCGAGGTTCCAGATGACCTTAACTCGCTTTCGGAACAGTATCAACTCGTCATCTATCGCATCGTCCAAGAGTCACTTACAAATGTCGTAAAACACGCACCAAGATCAACGGTTTTGCTCAAGATCGAACGTTCAAATGAGAGGATAACAGTTGTAGTTATAAATTCTGGGCCTCTCGACACTGTGCCAACAAATAACAGAGGGCACGGAATCTCTGGAATGAGAGAACGGGTAGAACTATATGGGGGACTTCTTGAAGCAAGCTACGATGGTGATGGCTATCGTGTCCACGCAGAGATTCCACTGTTAGAACTACGCCAGGTATCTTAGAGTGATCAGGATCGTAGTAGCAGATGACCAAGAGATGATACGGTCTGGACTTAAGACTATCTTAGAGGCAGAAGGCGATATCGAAGTGGTCGGGGAAGCCGGAGACGGAGAAGCAGTCGTAGATGTTGTCAAGCGATACACGCCTGACCTGGTATTAATGGATATACGAATGCCAAAAGTAGACGGAATTGAAGCCACAAGGCGACTAAAAGACTCCAAAGTTTTGATCCTCACGACCTTTCATCTTGATGAGTATGTCCTTAGAGCCCTCGTAGCAGGAGCAAGTGGGTTCCTCCTAAAAGATGCAACCTCCGAGCAGCTCGTAGCAGCGGTTCGTGCTGTTTATAGTGGCGACTCCGCCTTGTCTAAGTCCGTGACACAAACTCTCGTTCGCTTTATAAATCAAAATAACAAAGATCCACTTCCCCCACCTCCACGCTTGTCCGAGCTAACAGCTCGCGAACTAGAGGTCCTCATGCTCATTGCCAAGGGTCTGTCTAATCAAGAGATCGGAAGCGAGTTATTTTTATCTGAAGCGACCGTTAAGACCCATGTGTCGAAACTTCTCTACAAGTTACAACTCAGAGATAGGGTCCAAGCGGTCGTCTTTGTGCACAAATATGGAATCTTATCTTAGAGTAATAGAGAATCCGGTGAGTAACAAAGCGCTCGCCTTCTGGCCATACGCAAAGCGCCAAGGTGGCCATCAATGGTATGCTCTTATCGTTAGCTCGCTCAAAGCACATCCACATACGAAGGCGACGAGTTCATGTAAATCATGCATCATCATTTAGAAGCCCTTGTATAGCCTACAAAGTCGAAGCAGTTGACCTATCTATGCAAGCAGTGGACTAACTATGACCCACGTGATAGGAACTATAGTGGATCAGCAACGAGCTTGAATCTTTGGGCACTTTCTCCTTTCTTGAGGGCCCCTGCAACATCGAAATTGGCGGTTATGCCTGTTTGCGGCGGTCGTTTTAGACCAGAAGCTAAGCGGCCCATGGTCTAAAACTTACGTAGTTCCCACCTCAATTTGTCTAAATTCCTTTAGGCGAATGGAAATCTAGTGGCGGTCATGGTACCTAGGAAATACATCGATAAAAACACCTGGTCACAAAGGACGAGCGTGGTCAATATGGAGATCTACTAAGAAATATTATCCAGCAAGTTCTGCGAGGGATTCTAGAACCAAAGATGGATCAGGCACTTGGTTAGCCCGGTCTGAACGTAGTGGTCACGGTGCCAATAGCCATTTCAGTCCGTCCGCCTACGCGTACGTTGAGATAGCGATTCACAGTAGTGCCCAAGACTTTTTAGTCATTCAAGAGCATGTACCAACAACCAATAGATCCTTACTTTTCTCCTGCCTCTAAGATCCATTTTGCTTGCTTTCAGCCAGCATTAACCTGTTGACTCTTTCCTCAAATCATCATTTACACTGGGAACACCCCAGAACGCTAGCCAAGCTTCGACAGTTCGCATGGCCTAAAGCCAGTCTCGCCTGCTGTCGAAGATGTATCATGGAAGGGTCTCCAACAAAAAGATGGACGGAGGCAGAATTGAATGAAGAGTTCTAACGGCGCAAAACGCATATTCGTTTGGCGCGATGCAATTTGGCGAGTAGTGGTCAGCACAACCGACCCTTTTGTCTCGCCAACTACGATCTCTCTCCAGGAACTCGAAGGTCGCCTTTGGATTGCACGCCTTTTCGTCGGAGGTCTGTACTTTCTCGCCGTGCTGCTGCTTCACACTAAAGTCGAGAGTGTACTACTCGGTACTGCAACTTTTGCTTATGTCCTAGGGTACATACTTCTTAAATTGAGTCAAATCAGATGTCCATGGTTTTGCGGCCTGCTATTTACCCTAGACATCTCCTTTATCACTGTATCAGCGATGCTTACCGGAGGATCGCATAGTATCCTTTGGTCTCTGTATCTCTTCCCAGTGGCCGTCATGTCAGTCACGAGGGGAACTCGCGCGGCGTTCGTGTTGGGAACTGTTGTTCTTGTCCTGAGAGCAATAGTGGGAAATAATCTCAGTTCATCCGCACGCTTCGTTCCAGATCGGGCTCTCATCTACGGAATCGCATTAATTGTCGGTGCTGTACATGGATACGTAACCAAAAGTCAGAGCAGCCTCACCAAGGCGATGATCACCTTGCAACAAGGCGTCCTTGGGTTTACATCCGAGGAGTCGATCACAGACCTTCTAAGTCGAAGCGTTGCCCTTGGTGCGGAACTGACCGGTGCCACCTACGGGGCAGTATCGGTTTGGAATGAGAACAATGAAAACGTATACTTTCAAACCTTCGGATTAACAGAGGCAGAGACTGCAAGTCTAGGCCATGCACCACATGCAAGTGGTCTGCTTCTTGCGACAGCCCAATCAAAAACTCCAATCCGTCTACTCGATACAGGAACGGCTTTAGGAGAGCTGCATCTACCCCCTGGACATCCTCAAATCAGCAACTTCCTCGGCGTACCAATCACTTCAGTCGATAGTCTCAAAGGAGCATTCTACCTCATAAATAAGGTCAATTCCCGGTCTTTCACGTTAGAGGACGAGCGTTTATGCCAGATGATGGCTGGTCACGCAGCTTCCGCTTTGGTTATTCGGAGGCTAGTTGAGGACCAAAAAGAGATGCACGACTCCTTGCTAGAAATGCTCACGAAGATCAACGACGCTCGTGAACACGCTTCCACAGGTCACTCTGAACGCGTTCGGAGTTACGCCCGCGCTCTTGCAAAGCGAGTCGGGATCAAAGGAGAGCAACTCGAACTCATAGCCGCTGCTGGCCTGCTCCATGACATTGGGAAAATAGGGGTCCCTGAGTCTATCCTTGGCAAACCCGGACCGCTTACAGATGAAGAGCGTTCGCTCATGATGACCCATTCAACGATAGGAGCAGAGATTGTCTCCCAAGCGGTATCGCTTTCGGGTGCGGCACCATTCGTCCGACACCACCATGAACATTGGAATGGACGCGGTTACCCAGACTCTCTGAAGGAGGATCACATACCTCTTGGTGCTCGAATTGTCGCGATCGCCGATGCATTAGATGCCATCACCGACAGCCGACCCTATAGATCAGCAAGATCTCTCTCTGCTGCGATCAATGAGATCACTAACTGTGCAGGGTCGCAGTTTGATCCTCAACTCGTTGCATATCTGCCCGATGTTGTCACAGAGGTCTTAGGTAGCTTCCAAAGTCAGAAGGAAATGTTGGTGCATCGTCACGAACCAACTCTCGCCGAACAACATAGTGCAGCTAGATCGGCTGGATGGCGTCTATTCACTCGCCTGGCCAAAGAACTTGATTCGCTCCTTGATCCTAACAAGACCGCCGACCAGATCCTAAAGCTCCTATGTAGTGACCTTGACGTGTCAGGGGCGGCTATCGCTCTTTTAGAACAAAGCGGCAGTGCACTCAAGGTCATTGCTTGGGAGGGGGTACCTGTACTTGTACCTCTCGGGACTGTCCTACAAAAAGGAGAGGGACTGCCTTGGTTCGCTTTAGAAAGCGGTCAAACTCAGGTCATCGTTGATGTCGTGTCACACCCAAGATACGGGGGATTGCAAAACGTGGAAACCGCAACCGCAGCCTATCTTACCCTAAGGGCAAGCGGGAAAACGGCCGGTGTGCTAATACTTTATCGCCCTCTACCGCAAAGCTTCGGAGAGCAGGAGATCGCTTACCTTGAAGCAGTGGCGACTCCAGTTGCAGAGTTACTACTTATAGCTCAACTTCACCATGATGTACAGGAAGCATCCATCACCGACTCGCTAACTAATGTGCGAAATCGACGATACGGGATTGAGCGCCTTACCCAGGCGTGTGCTCGTCAGATCCGAAGCGGCACCACATTTTCGCTCATTCTTTTAGACCTTGATGGATTTAAGGCGATAAATGACAAATTTGGTCATCAGGCCGGAGATATGATACTTCAAGAAGCGGTAAAACTTATAGAACAGTGCCTAAGGGTCGAAGATGTACTGGCCCGTTATGGAGGCGACGAGTTCTTAATTATTACGAGCGCCGGATCGCCACAAGATACATTAACTCTCACAAAGAGACTAGCCTCATCGACCGAGTATCAAAGTATCCATTTCGAAGGGCACAACATAATGCTGCCACGCTGGTCCACTGGAATCGCTAACTGTCCCAAAGATGGAAGTTCGGCAAACGAACTTCTTCATATCGCCGATAAACGGCTCTACGCAGACAAGCGTTCAAGAACCTTGGGAACGAGTACATAGGGACAACCCGATATCTACCGCCATCTATAGTCTGTTGAATCCACACTGTAGGTTAAACCCCTTCCCTAATTCCCTCGGCGTCAACGCTGGCCTGATTCCTTGCCTAGAATCTTTAGTCACGCATTAGGTAAAGTTCGCATGATCCATCGGGTAGTCACTTGGACTTAGACACACCTATTTTATTAGTTAGTTCCGCCACTTAGGACACGCCGTCCAACAAGTGCCCTACCCAGAGTCAGCTCATCCGCGTACTCTAAGTCACCTCCAACTGGAAGCCCACTAGCCAGCCTTGAGATCGTGATACCACTATCTGCTAGAAGTCTCGCTACATATAGAGCTGTGGCCTCTCCTTCAAGGTTTGGGTTTGTGCAAACAATCACCTCATGTATCTCGGCATGGCGGGAGAGTCTAGCTAGAAGTTCCTTGATTCGGATGCGATCGGGACCGATCCCATCAATGGGATTAAGCGTCCCTCCAAGAACGTGGTATAGACCCTTATACTCCTTGGTCTTTTCAATAGCGATCACGTCTCGGGGTTCTTCCACAAGACAGATCGTTCCTTGATCCCGGTCAGAGTCGTCACAGATCGTACATAACTCATGCTCGGAGAGATTATAGCAACTAGAGCAAAACTTGACTGTTTCCTTACACTCCACAATTGCTTGTGATAGGCGAAGTGCACTCTCCTTATCAGACTTTAGCAGGTAGAACGCAATACGTTGTGCTGATTTAGGTCCAATCCCAGGAAGTCTTCCGAGTTCATCTATGAGCGTTTGTACAGAAGGGGTATAGAACAACTACTACCCGCCGTCTTCACTCTTACTGTCACGAAGGCGAGCGTTCGGAAATACCTCTAACACGTTGGTTACTACCGGATCCGTAATGTCTATCACGGTACCAGAATGAAACTCATCATACATCTGCGAGGTATCCGTGGACGCTTCTCGATTTAGATCATTCCTCTTACCTGACTGATCGTCGTCTATCTCGAAGTCCATCTTGATACTCTCTAGGCCATAAAATGCAGCTATCACCCTTTGCACGTCGGCTTTAACTTCATTAGCTCTAGATAAGTACATCTCGCTTGGAAACGCAGCCCGTATAGAAGATCCTTCCACCTCCACAAATCGAACCGTCTGAAACCGACTTCTAAGTTTAGGCGTCATAGATTCCACTATTGTGTTACCCCAGTCGACCGTTAATCTCTCTTTTGTAGGTAAAGACTTTGGTCCTTGTCCCACCAAAGCTCCATCCACAGTCTTGATCTCCGAACCAGTCTCGCTCTGATCGCGGGTAGGTCCAGGTCTGCTCCGTTCCAATTCGACTACGTTGACGTCCTTTTCTGAGGAAACGACATCGACACGGTGGGTACCAATAGCCTTTTTGAGTCCCGCAATAGAGTCACTTCGAGACGATACCTTAGGTGCCGCCCAGTTTGCATTGGCTACACCTCCTTTCTCCGCATTTGACAAAGTCCGGACCATTCCCTTTAGGGAGTTCACCTCTTTTTCAAGTTCCTCGATTCGTCTTTGCAGCTGCAAGACTCCGTCCTCAGGGTGAGATCTGTCACTCAGTGAGCTCCTTGTAGCTCTGCTAGCAGTTACGCTCCCTTCTTCTACAGTCAAAGTCAGTATCGCCACCTCTAATATGGCCAAGGGATCCAACCCATCTTTCATCGACAGCGAAGTCTTGCCAAGACCCTCCATCACCTTGGTAAGAGAGGAGAGTGGTAACTCCGAACTCTCCCGAGCAATCTTTGCGACTAACTTCGAGTCCACACCGGAGACACCTAATCGTTCCAAAAACGCTTCTCGACAAAGTGAGATAATGTCGTTTGCTATGTCCGGCGGTTCCATACCTCCTTCAGCGAGTCTTTCAATGGACGCTAAGGCAGGCTCCACCTTTCCCGAAACTACGTCATAAGTCAATTGCAATAGCTCATCCGCTTCATCATCCCCAGGAATCTCCCCTAGTGCCATGGCTTGGTCCAAGAAGCTCAAGGTATCTCGAGCAGAGCCTCTTCCCCTTTTTCGAGCCCATGCGAGTATCTCAGGACCAACAGTAAGTTCACCGCGCTCTCTAATGGTCGCCAGCAACTGATCCGCTATCTCATTGTCCAATAGATGAAACTCGAAATGCTGAGTCCTAGAACGAATTGTCTGGAGTACCTTGTTGGAAGAGGTTGTAGCTAAAACGAATACCACATGTGGCGGAGGTTCCTCTAAGGTCTTTAATAGAGCATTCGACGCGGCCTGAGACAGCATGTGAACCTCGTCTATGATGTAGATCTTCCAGTTACCATAGCTCGCAGTTGCAACGGTACCTATAAGTGCTCTAATAGCGTCAACACCGGAGTTCGAAGCCGCGTCTAACTCTTCGACGTCGTAGGACCTACCCTCTCGTATAAGTACACAAGACTCGCATTTGTCACATGGTTCACCTTGAGCCGGAGAAGCGCAATTTAGAGCTTTAGCAAGTATTCGAGCCGTGGAGGTCTTACCTGTACCACGGGGACCAGAAAACAAATATGCATGGGCTACCTTTGAAGAAACAACTGCATTCCTAAGCGCCCGAGTTACATGAGACTGCCCTAAGACCTCTTCAAATCTTTGAGGACGAAACTTCCGGTATAGCGACTGATACTCATCTAGCGATGCCACATCTAAAGGATAGTTCGGAACATTGAAACCCTTTACGTCTGATCAAAATCGAGATGCAATCTGCATCCAGTTTTCGCCGCTCAACATCGATCTAATAGATACTAAGTCCCGTATCTGGATCAAAAAAGTGAAGATGTTCCGTCTCAACCTCGAACTTCAGTTTATCCCCGGCCTTTACAGATACAGAAGGGTCGATCCGAGCCACACCTTCCCCACTCCCAGTCAAGATCTCCTCTTCGTCATCTTGAATATCTTCAATCTTTACGACCTTCGCATCGAAAGAGAAGTGCACCATGAGCTCTGACCCAAGTGCCTCGACCAACGTAGCCTGAACAGATAGGACCGTTCCCGGTGTCGTTGATGTCGACGCCGCTTTCAGACTTTCAGGGCGGACTCCCACCGTCACACCTTTCCCACTGTAGCTCATAAGAGTAGGTTTCTTCAGGTGTACGACCTCAGGTAACTCAAGTATTTGGGAGCCAATCTTTAAGGATCTTCCTCCATCAAAAAGTTCACCTTGGTATAGATTCATAGCCGGAGAACCGATGAACGCTCCCACAAACTGATTGACCGGAAACTCATAGAGGTTTTGCGGCGTATCACATTGGAGCAGTCGACCGTCTCTCAATACTGCAACACGATCACCCATCGTCATTGCCTCAATCTGATCGTGTGTAACGTACATAGTTGCGACACCTAGTCGTTCTTGTATACGCCTCACCTCGGCTCTCATCTTTACCCTCAACTTAGCATCAAGGTTAGATAGTGGCTCATCCATTAAAAATACCGAGGGTTCACGCACGATCGCCCGTCCCATAGCAACTCGCTGTCTCTGCCCTCCTGAAAGTTGCTTGGGTTTTCTATCTAACCACTCTGTAAGGCCCAGAATCTCCGCTGCCTCTTCAACTTTTTTCCTGATCTCATCTTTAGGTAGTTTGCGAAGTTTTAAAGCGAAGCCGATGTTATCCGCAACTGTCATATGGGGATACAAGGCATAGTTCTGAAAGACCATTGCAATGTCGCGATCTTTGGGCTCGATATCATTTACAACACGTTCACCAATTCGTAGATCACCAGAGGTTATGTCTTCAAGACCGGCTACCATCCGAAGAACCGTGGTCTTGCCACAACCTGACGGCCCAACAAGGACCATAAACTCACCCTCTTGAACCTCAAGACTAAGGTCATGGACCGCATGAAATCCATTCGGATAGACCTTGTTTAACCCCTTCAAACTTATCGTCGCCATTTCATTTGACCTTTCACTGATATACCCCCACCCATCGATCTCTTACTCAATTCCGGCCTCTTATGTCACCGTTTTAGCACAATCACCTCTTTCGGTCCAACCTCAATACAGCTGTCTCCTCTAATGACCACTCCTTCAAGTTGTCGAGATGAAACTACTCTTTCAGACCTTTCGGTCTCAAGTGCATAGATTTCGTCACCAAAGTTTGCCAAAACTTCAAGCGATCCACAACGATATCGCCAGATCGAATCCGTCGCCTCAACTAACTGATAATCCAAGAGCGACTCCTTAACCTGCCTTCTAAGTTCAATCAGAAGTTTGGTCAGGTTCAACGTAGAGTTTGGGTCTCTTCGCTGAGACTCCACATCAAGGCCATCATCATCTCCAAATGGAAGCCACGGAGTGGTATTGGGATCACAAAACCCTCTTCCTGGTCCTTCCTGCCACGGCATAGGAGTACGCGCACGATCGCGTTGAAACCTTGCAGCTGGTATCAGTTTCGTCATTGGATCTCTTTGTAGCTCCACTGGAACATCTACGTCACGCATTCCTATCTCGTCACCGTAGTACAAAAACACCGTGCCTGGCAAAGTTAGGAGTATCGCTAGAGCCATGCGTATTTTGTCGTAGTCACCGTCAGCCCACCTTGTAGGGAAACGAGAGATATCATGGTTAGAACCAGTCCACGCTGCGCTAGCGCCTTTGGGAAGCGCGTTTAAGGTGTTACCAACTATTTCGGAAAACGCCCTTGCATTGAATTCTGTAAAAACAAACATGAAGTTGAAAGCTAAATTCAACTCATCGTCGTTACCGTAAAAAGACGCTAGTCTTGATATATCATTGACCCACGTCTCCCCAACTAACACTCGAGAAGGGTCATAGGAGTCAGCAATTTTACGCCAGCTCCGGTAAAGGGGGTGTACATCTTCCCTATTTTTCGAGTACGTCTCAACCAAGCCAAAGTGTGAAAATTCTTTCGAAATCTCTGGAGCTGGCGGGTCGTCACGCAATAACTCATCCTTGAATACTCCATGTGCAACATCGATTCGAAATCCCGCAACCTTGCGGTCGAACCAAAATCGAAGTATACCCTCAAACTCTTTGTGTACCTCTTCGTTCCACCAGTTCAAGTCGGGTTGTGAAGGAAGAAAGTTGTGAAGATAGTACTCACCTGAAGAAGGATCGAGCGTCCAAGCCGAGCCACCAGTGGCGTCAAGCCAGTTATTTGGAGGCGATCCATCGGGTTTTCCTCTGGAAAACACGTAGTACTGTCGGAACGGGGAGTGGGGATCTGCAAGTGCCTCTATGAACCACGCATGATCAGAGCTAGTGTGGTTTGGAACTAGGTCCAAAATAACCTCAATACCTAGTCGATTACACCTATCGATAAACTCTTCCAAGTCAGACAAGGTCCCATAGTCAGGGTGAACACCTAGGTAGTCCGAGACGTCATAACCCCAGTCGTTATTGGGAGAGGGGGAGGTTGGTGACAACCACACACCGTTTACTCCCAGCTCCGAAATATAGTCGATACGATTGATAGCCCCTTTTAAGTCGCCAAAACCATCTCCGTTACCATCAGCGAATGAGCGGAGATACATATGATATAGCACTCCGTTTTTCCACCAGCTAGGAGAGTCCTCGCAGTTCATTTCCATAGTATTCCTTGCTAACTCTCTACTTCTAAATCTCTAACATAATGCCTATCCCTTTACCGCTCCTGAGGTAAGGCCTGACACAACAAACTTTCTAAAGACAAAAACCAGTATTCCAATCGGAACTACTGCTACCACGCTAGCAGCAAAGATCGTGCCATAGGGAACAACGTTAGGGGAACCAAAAAGTGCTATACCAACTGGAATAGTCCTATAGTTATTGGAGTTGTCGAGGGTCAATGCCATTAAGAACTCAGTCCAACAGGCCGTAAAGGTAAACACCCCTGCAGTAAATATTCCAGGTAGGGACTGTGGAAGTATAATTGACCAATAGGTACGCAGAGGCGAGGCTCCGTCTATACGACCAGTCTCTTCCATCTCCCTTGGGATACCCAAAAAATAGTTGCGCATTATCCAAATGGCAAAAGGGAGGTTAAAAGCTGTATAAGGAACTATTAGCGCCTCGTACGACCCCAACCAACCGATCTGATGCATAAGCAAGTAGAGCGGCGAAACGACCGCTATCTCGGGAAAAACTGAGATGATAAGTAAGGTAACAAGTAGTGGAGACTTACCTCTCATGGGTAATCGACCCAAAGCATACCCGGCCAATGATCCTATCGATAGCACTAACATCGTGGACGCTACCGTTACTATAACTGAGTTCAAGAAGTATCTTCCAAAACCGTAGTGTACAAAGGCCGAGTTGTAGTTGGCGAAGCTTATGGGGTTTGGAAAGTACTGTGGTGGTTGCGCTCCAACATTTACCGGAGTTTTGAAACTTGAAGCCACTAGCCAGTAAATAGGGAGCATAACAAAAAGCACTATTATAACAACCGCTAGGTTCAGAAGGTTGATCCACTTTCTCCAGCCCGTCCGACTATGAAATTTCACTGTATTTCCTCCCTTCCAACTTGAGCCTTGAAGACCCGGAGGAACGCTAGACATCCAAGTACCACCAAAAGGGTAGCGCTCACAGCTACAGCCGCTCCCGGACCGTAGTCGATGTTTTGGAACATAACCTTGTAGCTAAGGATCGCCAGCGAAGTGGTTGCGGTACCCGGCCCACCTCCGGTGAGAACAAAGGGAAGGTCGAATACTCCAAATGCCTGCAGTATTCTAAATAGTACAGCGATCGCAATTGTCGGACGAAGAAGCGGAAGGGTAATCTTCCAAAAGATTGTCCACGCAGATGCACCATCACAGGCTGCAGCCTCGTATACATCCCCTGGAAGCATAACCAAACCAGCTATCACGATCACAGCGACGAAGGGAGTCGTCTTCCACACGTCTGCGACCATCATCGAGACAACAGCTGAGGTCGGACTCCCCAAAAAGACCGGTGCACCGAGACCCAGAGCTTGAAAAATCGCCTGTAGGACACCGTAAGTTCCTTCGTATATGTACTGCCATAGCTCCGCTGAAATCACCGTAATGATTGACCAAGGAAGCAGTAGGAGCGCCATCATAAGTCCACGTCCCTTGGTCAGTCGCTCCAAAGCTAGCGCGATTGCAGTCCCTAGAACCAACTCAACCAGTACTGTTACGACTGTATAGATCACAGTAAAACCAAGCGCGTAGCGCCAAGTCGAGGAGTGAACGAGTTGGCTATAGTTTGAGAAAGTAAACCCCTGAAGCGCAAAACCGCTACCAGTAACACTTACATTGGACAGACTGAGGGCAACCGAAAAAACGATCGGAAAGATCGTAACCATACCGACAAATATTAAGGCGGGAGTTGAAAACATCCAACCAATACGCGCCTGCCTGGAAGTATGTACATCCCTACGTCCATTGCGATTTCTAGTATTCGCAACAACAGGTGCTACCTCTGCAACTACAGCCACCAGGCTCCTCCTAAGTATAACTTGAATCTATCATTCGAAATCGCAAAGATAGTATCAATATGCTGCTTGGAGGCATGAACCAGTTATACCCTCCAAGCAGCTGCTTCTCTCTAACTAATTTTTATCTAAAGTCCTCCACTTAGAGCAGTTTGCGCCTGGCTCTGAGCAGCTTTAAGCGCAGCACTCACCGACATGGATCCGCTTAGCGCTCCGTTCACGTTCGTATAGATAGCGGTGCTCAACTGAGGATAGTTGGGAGTTCCTGCCGGTCGAGGGACCAACCGAGTTTGGGCCGCGACTCGAAGAGGCGGTGGTGTGCTTGACGAAGCAGCTAGAGTCTGACGAACCGACTCAACAGTTGGAATCTCTGAGTACGTCTTACCAAGAATCGTCTGGGCCTCTGTCGACGACATCCACTTAATGAAGGTTAGATCCGCAGCGACGTTCTTCGAGTGAGGGTTGATGTACAGGTTCCATCCACCGATATTCGAGTACCCCGGATAGCTCTGGCCAGCAAACGTCGGGAGGGGCGCCACACCTACATCACCAACGACTTTCGAGTCAGCAGGATTCTGTGAGTTCGACCATGCGTAGTCCCAGTTTCGCAAAAAGGCCGCGTTACCCGCGTCAAATACCGCCATAGCCTGCGGTTCCTGAAATGTAGTAACCGCTTGTGGCGACGCTCCTGATGTTATAAGCGAACGCATAAAAGTGAGAGCCTTAAACGCAGCCGGAGAGTTAAGTTGCGCCTGCGTGTAGCTTGAGTTAACTACCTTTCCACCTGCGGACGTCAGATACTCCATAAAGTCACAGGTAAGGCCCTCGTAAGAGTCGCCTTCCCAGACGAAACCGTACTTTACTAAATTATCTTTCTCAAGAGTCAAAGACTCACTCTCAAGCTGCTGCCAAGTCTTAGGCACAGGAAGATTGGCCTTTGCGAGTAGATCTTTCCTATAGTACAAAAAACCTTGATCTTCAAAGAGCGGGGAGCCATACACTTGGTTCTTATAGGTTGCGCCCGCAACCAGACCTGGTGCAAACTTTGCAAAGTAGCTCGACGGCAGATATTTCGAGAGGGGCACAGCTAAGCCGTGGGCACCAAATTGAGCAGGCCAGATCACGTCTCCCATGAATACATCTGGAGAAGTTGACCCACCGGAGATCTCAGTGACGAGCTGCGACCTATTGGTATCGGTATTAGTCGGAGCACTCTCTAGGGTCACATGTATCTTAGGGTACGCTTTCTCAAAGTGACTAATAAGGTTTGCTCTAATTCCAACCTGTCCAATTGGGCTTGCCCACCAAGTTATATTACCTGAAGTTGCCGAACCTGATGGCTGAGAGGTACTGCCTGACGAAGTACTCGACGTCGAGGAGGTAGTACCACACGCGGCAAGCACTAGGGCCGAAGTTGCCAGTACAAGGGTCGTTGTCCTAGTACTTTTCAAACTAAACCTTCGCTTATCCGTCTTCACTAGCTTCATTTTGTATTCCTTTCAATACTTGAATGCTTATTTAACTCATTAAGGCTTATCAATACTTTGCGAAAGTACTCAAGCACCACTTTTCGATAGCGCGTGAGTACTGATGGTCGTTGAACGCGCTTTAAGCTCTAACCGAAGTACATGTTTTACTTGCTCTACCTCCCGTCCGTCCAGTTGTTGTAAGAGTCTCTTAGCTCCCTCCACACCGCTTTCGTATAGAGGCTGCTCAATTGTCGATAACCCAAGAATCGACGAGATCTCTAGTCCGTCAAATCCGATAACAGCTAGGTCATCAGGAACGCGAATAGCATGAGCTTCTGCAGATGCCAATACTCCAACTGCTTGAGTATCTGAGGCTGCAAAGATCGCAGTTGGAGGTCGATCAAGTTCTAAGAGTTGATCGCACAACTGTCTCGCTTCTAAAGAACCATGACGGCCAAGCCTCACGAGACTCCTATCGTGCTCAAGATGATAGTTATTGAGTGCATCTTCGAGACCACAGAGACGTTTGTAACTCGACGCAAAGCCTAATCCAGTAAGGTCCTCGTCACCAATAAAACCAATTCGCCTTCGTCCCAGACTGATTAAATGCGTCGCCGCAAGGCATCCACCTGTACGATCGTCAACTACAACATGGGGAACACCCTCGCTTGCTGTATCGATCAGTGATAGATATACACCGTTTGTCCGAAACCTCTCGACGTGTAATTGCGTTAGGGGAATGGATATAACAACCACACCGATAGCGGCGTGTCGATCCATAAGATAGTCAAGGTGCCTATCCCTTTGTTCCAAACTTCGCACACTGTACACTGCAGTTCCAAAGCCATCACGATCTAGAACCTCAATTACTCCCTCAAGTCGAGCGACTACCGAAGGACGTGTAATGAAGGGAACGAGCACAGCTACCATATCTTGTCGTCCCTTAGATAGCCCGCTAGCAAGACGACTAGGGTGATACCCCAGCGCTTCTATAGCCGCCTCCACCCTCATCCTCGTCAGAGGGCTAACACGAGGATTTGAGTTAATTACTCGAGACACCGTCGCAACGCCTACGCCAGCCATCTTCGCTACATCAAAGATGCTGACACGCTGACGTTCCGTAACCATAGTTCCACCTCTGAAACAGCTTTCCGACTATCCATGGAAGCGCTTCCATAAACGTTATGTTACAAATCAATTAACTCTAAGTCAACACACGTTCCGAAATTTTTGAATATTTTCACCGACAATTCTCAGGTACATACATATGTGCTGGTCACAGAGGTGTACAATTATAAAGCTTTACTAAGAGACGGTCGTTAAGGCACTGTGTCAAAATCAAAGGCTCAGGCATTACTTCAAATCAAGCTACTTGATCCGATAAAGTAGTTTCTGTTCTTAGTAAGGACATTCCGACGCTTACGATATTGCGCCTTTAGAAGTGAGCTGCGTCTTGGTCTTGAGACTCTATCCACCTTTTGCTATCCATAGAACCTCAACTTTTCGCTTACGCATCCCATACCTTCAAGCTAATCGGAGGCAGGCCACAGCCAGAGTCGATGCTCCGCGCAATCATGGCACGAACAATCACCCCTAAGAACATGTGAAATAACTGTCAGATCACTACTATTACTTCCTCCACTGACATCAGAGCGTTGCCGCGTAAACAGGATCTTGGGGAGGTACTTAGACTAGGAAAATAACTCGAGATAGCTACCAGATGGAATTAGGACAACCCTCTCCGGGCCCAACTCAAGACCTGCAGGGAGTTACAACAGCACGCTGAGGCGTCAAAAGAACGAACCCTGCTTCAAGAATTTATCTAAATAGAAACTTCGACTTAGGCGGCAGTTGCCTGGCCTAACAATGGTTAAGACTTCCAGTCGTAGGGGAGAAATTTCCCACTCATAGTCACAACTACGCGGTCTCCTTCAGGGTGAGACTCCTTAGCCACGTCCATTGAGAAGTTTATAGCACTCATAATTCCGTCACCAAAAAGTTCATGAATCATCTCTTTAATTGCACCGCCATAGACCGAAAGGGCTTCATAGAATCGATAGATTGTGGGATCTGAGGCAGGCAGGTCGCGAGATCCTCGTTGCGGGATTATGCTGAGCGCGATTTGTTCGTCATCTGATAGATTAAAAATCTTTGCCAAAGCATTCACACGGTCCTTCGGAATCGGATGTTGCCCAAGCACTGCAGCCACTAACCAAACCACAGGAAGTTCCAATTCCTCAGAGAGTCCCGTCCAAGTAAGTCCTTTCTTTACCTTTCCAAGTAAGATCTTCTCCGTTGCCTCAACTCTCAACTCCTCCATAACAACTCCAATCGATCAATTAGATAGAACCCTAAACCTCACCGTACCAACTGAAGGCCAGATAATTGCAAAGTTTCATAACATGAAACAGAGCTGTAAAACTCTCAAAGCGAAACATAGAATCTTGCGGTTGACTAGCGCGAACTCCAGGCCCTCCATAGCTTTGAAACCACCCGATACAGCTACGAGCCAACTAATATTCTAAAACATGAGGCAACCATCAGTGAGAAACCTCGGTCTAATTTTTATTGGCGGGTTACTAGGCACGGTTTTACGCTACGAGCTCTCCCGTCTCGACAGCAGACCTTCCGTTATCCCAGTCGGCATTCTGATAGCAAACTTAGCTGGAACGTTTATTTTAGGTGGCGTCATCTCTTATCTCACTGAGTACGAACCGTCCAATGCAGTTCGCATCAGAGCTGCATGGGGTACCGGTTTCTGCGGAGGTTTGACGACCTTTTCAACGTTGTGTGCTGGTATCGTAGACCTGTCAAGAAACGCTTCTGTCACCTTAACCGCTATCTACGCGATCACAAGCTTGGTACTTGGAGTGCTGGCTTTTCAGATAGGTGTACTTTCAGTTCAAATTTTACAACGCCTAGAATGGAGCAGAGGTGCTAGAGAAGTTTAAAGATGGGATACAGCTAGTCGTCTATATCAACCAGTCAGACCTAATTGAAAACAAACCTGCAGCAGACAAAGTAATTACCACTGCTATGCAGTACGGATTCATGGGGGCCTCTCTTTTTAGAGTTGTGGAAGGGTACGGATCGTCACACGTAATTGAGCGGGCTCACATTTTATCTCTTGAGGACGAAAGAGGTGAAATGATCGTCCTGATTGACGGAGAAAACGCTCGTATTGAGGAGTTTCTCACTTGGTTAAAGGATAAACGACCTGGCACTTTTGTAACCGTAAGCTCGATTCGCCATCACCGATTGAGCTGAATAAGTGCCGATGGTAATTACGTTAATGGTCGGTATCTTCGGTGGGTTAGGAGCAGTAAGCAGATACTTGCTTGATAGAAGCGTTCAGGGTAGAACAAAATCGTTCTACCCATTCGGCACCTTTGTAATAAACATGTTAGGAGCCACCATACTTGGAGTCATAGATGCTTTGGGGGCACTTAGGATACTGCCAACTTCATTCGTCGCCGTGTTGGGAGTAGGCTTCGTCGGCGGATTCACGACGTTTTCAACCCTCATGTATGAATCCTTTTCTTTACTTACGACCAAAGGCCGAAGGCGCTTTGGAGTGACAAATATCGTCGCGAGTATAACATTAGGCGTAACGTTATACTTCATTGCTTATACCATTGCCAAAGGATTTGTCTAAGGTACAAAGAGGTCTTTATTACGCTACATTGCATCTCAAACATAAATGCGGAGGAGGTGGGATTCGAACCCACGGTGAGTTTCCCCACACGCGATTTCCAATCGCGCCGATTCGGCCACTCTCGCACCCCTCCGGATTTGAAAGACTATCATAGTAGGTATGAAGCGCTTTGGCGCAGCAGCTGGACCCTGCGCGGCGCAGCCCCGTGAACCGAGTCAGGGCCGGAAGGCAGCAGCTCTCAGCGAGACGTTGCGGGTGCCGCAGTAAGTCTGGCTGTTGCGTCAAAGCGCTTCATGTTCACATCCCACACCAAAAACTACTCCTAAACTCTTGCACGCCACGAGTTCTTGAAGCTAATATTACGCAAATATCAATCTTCACACGAAACCATTTTCATTCAAGAGAGGTAAGGTTCGTTGGCTAGACCTAGGATGCCCTTGCTAAGCACAGTGAAGATCGCTGAGGCTGCCCTCAAGGTCATCGACGAACAAGGTGAGCATGCATATACTCTCGGAAATGTGGCAAGGGCTCTCAACGTGAAAACCTCGTCGCTTTATAACCACATCAAGTCAAAGGAAGAGCTGACTGAACTTGTTCGCGCTCTAGTGGTTCGACCAATTGACTCAAGTTTCTTCCTTGAACTTCCGTGGGACCAAGCTCTTATTGAATGGGCTCGTTCCTACATTCATGCTTTGGCAGCGCATCCAAACACCATCAAGCTCCTCGCCACAAGACCTGTATCAGCACCGATAGCTCTTTATATGTACGAGGGTGTGGTTAGAGGTTTTCTAGACGCCGGGTGGCCTCTTGAACTTACAGCAACACGAATAACAGCCGTAGAGTCGTTTCTCGTTGGCTCCGCTATCGACATGGTCGCGCCAGAGATCATGATCGACACCAGCACCTTAGAAGATGAGGTACCGCTCCTCAAAAAGTCAATCGAACTCAATCCCACGAAGAGCTTACGAGCGGAAACTGCATTTGAAATTGGAATCAATGCAATTGCGGAAGGATTAAAAAAGGAGCTAGACATTATAAAGAACAGCCCCTCCTAATTGGCTTACATGAACTTCCAAGCCATTTCAGAAGGAATTCCTGACTCCACCTCTACAGTTGGGGACCTGTTGTCACTTTTACGTGAACATGACAAACTAGCCTAGAAACAATTGATCGGTACAAGTCGATGGGTTTGCTTGTATCTGCTCGGTCATATAGGTTGTTGCAAATAACTCGCGGTTTTGGACACTACTTGGAACCTCGACCTTACCGCATGGTATCTTAAGTCGCATCGCTTCCACCTTACGCCGACAACGGCCACCCAAGTACTTAGATATTGACGAGCAATTATTAAAGGTCTAATTTATGGCGAAGTCTTATCATTCACCTTGTGTCGCAGACTTTGGCAGAGATATAAAGAACTGTAAAGTTCCTCCAAGAAGGAGTCTATAAATATTATTCTATGTGGATATATGCCAAGACTTGAGGTGTATTGCTTGAATCCATACCTACGTTTAGGGTTCATGACTTGTCCAACTAACCTAGAGGTCAGCCACGTCAACTTCTCGGCCCTAAAGGATCGAGCTTGCAAATCATAGAAAGAGGCACATCGCTTGGACTCGTCTAAAGGAGGCAACGTTAGTTGCGCTATATATGGACTCATGCGGCCTCTCCTGTGTCGTGTATGGTAGCGTGACTCACTACCCAGCTACCTTGACCACGCTTTGAGATATTGATAGCTGCGTTTCGGTCGGTTGACAGC